>CADBRY010000030.1 GCA_902797195.1 uncultured Eubacteriales bacterium | reverse complement strand
GCTGGCGCCTCTTTCCCTTGGGACGATCCAGGGAAGGAAATGGATAAGGAGACGGATCCTGTCCTTTGGAAACCCCATATGCTGCCCATCGGTAACCTACGTGAAGGACAATCTGCCACAAAGATTATTCGCCGAGGGACTGAACACAAATCTTGACTGGGCCGCATGGGAAAAGCTGTCACGCGAGGACGGCAGGTTCGTGTATATACCCGAAGCTCTGATGGCACACCGAATATACGAAGACTCCGTAACGGGAATGCTGATACAGAACGGCACGCGGTCGAGGGAGGATCTGAAGATGCTCATGAGGTTTTGGCCGGGCCCTTTTGCAAAGGCAATAAACGCCCTGTATTCAAAGAGCCAGAAGAGCAGATTAAAATAAGCGCACAGTTGACGAGATCATAATGGAAAAGACAATCAATTCAGCGGACAAAAAATATGCAAGCATAGGAGATGTAATCAGGTCATTTAAGAAATACAGGTTTCTCATCAGGCAGCTGATAATTCGTGACTTTAAATTGAAGTACAAGAAGTCGTTGCTTGGAGTGCTTTGGAGTTTTTTGAATCCACTGTTCTACATGGCTGTGCTCTATGTGATTTTTTCCGAGCTGTTCAGGTTTGATGTGGAAAACTATCCTGTCTATCTTCTGTCGGGAATAGTCATGTTCAATTTCTTTTCGGAGGCCACGACCCTCAGCATGAATTCCATACTCAACAACGCGTCTCTGATAAATAAGGTTTGTGTCCCAAAGTACATATATCCTTTGACAAGAACCATGTCATCCATGATCAATCTGCTGATATCCATGATCCCCCTCCTTGGGGCTGTTTTTATCGCGGGCATAAAACCGTCTCCCAGCTTCCTGCTGGGCGTCATTCCCATCATATGCATATCGGTCTTCTCTCTTGGGATCGGCATGATACTTGCGACCTTGATGACATTCTTTAGAGACACCCAATATCTGTGGGGCGTGCTCAGCATGACCTGGATGTATCTGACGCCCATCTTCTATCCCATGTCGATTCTCCCTGAGGGCGCTATGTGGCTGGTGAAAGTGAATCCCATTTACCACTATATAGACTTCCTGAGAATATGCATAATGGATGGCACTTCGCCCGGGCCGGCGGAGTACGCCATTTGCTTTGGAAGCGCAGCTGCAGCACTCATACTGGGGGCCTGTGTGTTTAACAGATCTCAGGATAAATTCATTTTGCATCTGTAAGGAGGAGGCCATGGAAGATATAAGAATCAGAGTACGTGACATATCCATGAAGTTTCACATTGCGGAGAACCAGGCCGCTTCTTTTAAGGAATATGCAACCAGAAAAGCAAAAGGTGATATCAAATACAAGGACTTCTGGGCTTTGAGAAATATCAGCGGAGATATAAAAAAAGGAGATGTGCTTGGGATCATCGGACAAAACGGCAGCGGCAAGAGCACCCTCCTGAAAATAATTGCAGGAATAATGAAGCCTACGGAAGGTTATGTGGAAACCTACGGGACCGTTGCTCCCATGCTTGAGCTGGGCTCGGGTTTTGAGCTTGAGATGACCGGGCGTGAAAATATATATCTTAACGGAGCCATACTGGGATACGGCAAAGAACTCATAGACGAACATTACGAGGGAATCGTTGACTTTGCAGAACTCAGACAGTTCATAGATGCGCCCATAAGGACATACTCAAGCGGCATGCTCGCGCGGCTGGCCTTTTCCGTGGCCACTGTGATAAAACCCGACATACTGATAGTGGACGAAATCCTCTCCGTGGGCGACGACAGTTTTCAGGCCAAGAGCAGAGCCAGGATGATGGAGATCATGGACAGCGGAAGCACGGTCATATTCGTGAGTCACAGGATGGATGATATAAGGGAAATATGCAGCGGGGCAGTGTGGCTGGACAACGGAATGATCAGAGCCAGCGGACCGGCAAAAGAAGTGTGCGACGCATATGAAAAAAGGTAAGATCAAAGGAACAATCAACAGGGGGAGGCATCTTTTCTGGTCCGGCGTCGGGAGCCTTATGGCGGACGGCATTTCAGTCACCGCAAGGCGGGTCGCGGCCCTTGTGCTTACAGGAGGAGGCCAAAAATACTGGATCGAGGAAGAACTGTTTACCGATGAAGAGCTGGAGGCGCAGAGAAAAGAGACCTTCCCCAGGGACATTACGTTCAGCATCCTGATGTCACTGTACAATGGGGATGGGGATCATCTGCGGGAATCCATCCGGTCGGTGATGGAGCAGACATACTCAAAGTGGGAGCTTTGCATCGTGGATGGAAGCGACAAAGATAGCCCGCTGACGGAAGAGATCTGCAGAGAATTTGCCCACAGCGACAGCCGGATAAAATACAGAAAACTTGACGTGAACAAGGGCGTGTCGGCCAATCTGAATGAAGCCATTGGGATGGCAGGGGGAGAGTATATTTCTTTGATGGAGCAGGGAGACATACTGCACCCTGCGGCTTTGCACGACACTATGGTTGCCCTTTGCAAAGGAGCGGATTTCATATACACGGACGAGGCGGTATTTGAAGGGGAGGACAGGAGCAAAATAAATGTAATAAACTATAAACCCGACTTCGGGCCGGACAGCCTGAATGGCAGCAATTTCATCAAACACTTCACGTCGTTTAAAAAGAGTCTTGTGGAAAAAACCGGGGCATTCAGAAGTGAGTATGATGGAAGCCATGATCACGAGATGTTCCTAAGACTGACGGACACCGCGGAGCATATCGCCCACATACCTGAGGCCCTTTATTACCGGAGGGGAATTTCCAATCCGTCCGGAGATCCCATGCCGGGAAAAAGTGAGGCCATCGCGGCGGGAGCAAGAGGGGTGGAGGATAATCTCAGGGCAAAAGGTATAGATGCCAGGGTGGAGCCCAACGGAGACTTTGGATTTTTTTACAGAGTGCACTATCCGATTAAAAACAGATCCAAGATAAGCATAATCATTCCCAACTATGAACATCTGAGCGACCTGAGCAAGTGCCTGGACTCCATTTTTGAGAAGTCCACCTACGACAATTACGAGATCATCATAGTGGAAAACAACAGCAGGAGCGCCGGTATTTTTGACTACTATGATAAAATAACATCTGAGCACGACAATATAAAAGTAATAAAGTGGGATGGAAAGTTCAATTATTCCGCCGTAAACAACTTTGGAGTGAAGACCGCCGCAGAGGGAGAATATTTGCTCCTTCTCAACAACGATACGGAGGTCATCACCCCTGAGTGGATGGAAGAGATGCTCATGTATGTGCAGAGAAGGGACGTGGGTGTCGCAGGTGCCAAGCTGTACTATCCCGATGACACTGTCCAGCACGCGGGAGTGGTGCTGGGCCTTGGAAGCGTCGCCGGCCATGTCTCCATGAGATCGCCCAGAGAAGATGGGGGATATATGGGAAGAAACATCTTCGCCCAGAACTATTCTGCGGTGACCGGGGCGTGTATGATGATAAGAAGAGACGTGTGGGATGAAGTCGGGGGACTGGACGAAGCCTTTGCCGTTGCGTACAACGATGTGGACTTCTGTCTTAAAGTAAGAGAGGCAGGGTATCTGATAGTCTGGACACCTTTCGCGGAACTTTATCATTACGAATCCAAAAGCAGGGGTTCAAACCGAACTCCCGGGCAGCTGAAAACTCATTTGAAGGAAGTGAATATGCTCAGGGAAAGATGGTCGGATTTCCTGGAGAAAGGGGACCCGTACTACAACCCGAATTTCACTTTGTACCGACCCGATTACATGCCCAAAACCCGTATGAGGTAGCTAAAAAAGAACACGTGGCGGCCAAAAAAGAACAAATGTTCTTGACTTCCCCCTCCGGGCAGGACTATAATTGTTTCACAACGAAAGGGATGCACATCCCGGATTACGGCAGAGGTGAAAAGTTGCCTTTGCATGAAGAAAACTGGAGGGGCGCATGAAAAAGCTGAATAGAGATATCGATGTTCTTGCGACCTTTAGGGT
>CADBRY010000029.1 GCA_902797195.1 uncultured Eubacteriales bacterium | reverse complement strand
GGATGATCCCTGCATCATTGACCAGCAGATGCAGGGTGATCTGGTCCCCACAGCTGGGATTGACGCCGCGCAGCGTCAGATTGGCATTTGGCAGCTCATGCTTATGGGCGGGATGATGATGGTGGTCCATGAGAGTATCGTTGTAAAACGGTTTAATCGTCATAACCCATTGCACCTCGAATCTCAGATAAGATGTTCAGGAACGCGTCAACGTCGGTCTCTGTGTTGTAGAACATGAGACTGGCGCGGCAGGTGGCGTTGATTTCCAGATAGTCATGCAGCGGCTGGGCACAGTGATGACCTGCACGGATGGCAATGCCGTGATCGGCCATGATAGCGGAAACGTCGTGGGGGTGAACCCCGTCAATGGTGAATGTGACAATCCCGTGATGCTGCTCTGGATCCGGAGACCCGATAATCTGTACATGGGGAATATCGGTCATTCCAATCATGAGACGTCTGGTCAGCGCAGATTCGCGAGCTATCATCTCATCAAATCCGACCCGGTTATAGTAGCTAATGGCCTCGCCCAGAGCAAGGGCACCGCCGGTATTGACGGTTCCTGCCTCAAACTTCTGGGGAAGCGGCGCCCATGTAGCTCCCTCGGTTGTTACCTCTTCAATCATCTCACCGCCGGTAAGGAATGGAGGCAGGCAATTGAGCAGGTCTTTTTTTCCGTAGAGAACGCCGATGCCCGTTGGACCAAGCATCTTATGCCCGGAGAATGCCAGAAAATCAACATCCAGTTCCCTGACATTGACAGGAATGTGAGGGACACTCTGGCATCCGTCCGCCACGACAAGCGCATTCCGGCGGTGGGCAATCTGCGTAATGGTCCGCAGGTCATTGATCTGTCCGAACACATTGCTCATCTGGGTGATGGCAACCAGCCGGGTATGGTCGCTCAGGCCCTGTTCAAGGTCATTCGGGTTGAACGATCCCTCTCTGGAACAGTACAGATAACGGACATGGGCCCCGGTACATCTGGCCATCTGCTGCCAGGGAATCATGTTGCTGTGATGCTCGGCAATTCCCACAAGGACCTCATCTCCAGCATGAATCAACGCATTTCCCACACAATAAGCTACCAGATTGAGGCTCTCCGTTGCGTTGCGGGTGAAGACGATTTCCACGCTGGAACCTGCGTGAATAAAATCCCTGACCATATCGCGGGCATGCTCGTAATCATCGGTTGCCTGAACAGAGAGAGGATACATCCCGCGGAAAGGGGGAGCTTTTTCAAACTGTTCGTAACGATTCAGCCGATCCATGACACAGACCGGAAGCTGTGAGGTTGCGGAATTATCCAGATAAACAATCCCCGGGTGCTTTGCAAAGAATGGAAAATCTTTTCGGAATCTGTCGGGTGCTGGTGTATCAGTCATCGTTGCCCTCCTTGATACGATTCGAATACTGTCTTTGTCACATCGCTTCTTATCAGATAATTGGAAGCTGTAAACCGGGATTATCTGATCAGAAAGCAATCTTTCTCAGCTTGCTCTGCATACGAATGAGGTATCCCATCCGGTCAACATCTGCCCGTTTTATTTATGTTCTCCTCGTGCCAACATCTGCGAGCTAATGGACATGCATCACACTATCCGACAGTCTGCAGATGCTGACTCTATTGTTTTCATGGATTTGGATAGCAGGGAAAACCATCCCGGTCATTTGGCAATCTCACAGATTTTCTCCAACCCTCGATTACGGATGCGTATAAGACCCGTCTGACTGTATCTGACGCCAAACTTTTCCTGAAACCCATCCTTTAACTCCGCCCATACTGTTCCATCAATGTATCGCCCCTGGATAACATATTTTTCCCTCTCATTAAGTATCTGCAGCCAGGTATCGACGTAAGAAATAATAGATGATCTTTTATGTAGTTCCTCCTCTTTATTCTGGATCTCCATTTGGATCTGCTGAATATAGTATGGCTTGTCCCCGTCTGCGATCCTTTCTGCTGCCTGTCCGGTAGGATCTCCAATATCGGTTCCATGAGGCATAATATCCCAATTCTGCGTGATAGAGATCAAATCTGCTATTTTGGCATTCTCTACCCGTTTTAACAGAGAAGTCAGCTCATGTATCTCATTTTTGAGGTGCAGGGTTCGGACGACGGACTCCTTATAGTGCATAATATACCATTTGACATCTTCCGGCTGCATGTTATCCTCCCCATAGAGTCTTATCAGAACTTGATCTTGTTGCCAAAACCACACCTATTTCTCTAACTGACGGATAATCAGGTTGTCCAACGGGACCCCATACAAATCGGCAAGTTTAACCAGCTTTATGGTATTCGGCATGGATGTACCCTGTTCCCAGCGGGAAACAGCCGATGGGTTAACCTCCATCATCTTTGCCACATCAATGACCCGATAGCCCTTCCTCATCCGAATTGCTCGTAGATTCATCGCTGTTGCGATATAGTTGATTTCCTTCACTGTTTAATTTAGCCCTTTCTGTGCCGCCGGCACTCACTCTTCTGCCTGGTATCATAAGCTATCGATATCTTCAATGATTTCTGGCTTTCTTTCAGTCTGGCTGATCATTTCCAGCTTAACCTCCATCACGCCTCTGCCTTGCTCATAGCATCGCCTAGCGACTTCCATAAAATGTTTCATAGCACTTACAGATTCACGCGTGCATCTGATTTCGTACAGTGCTATCAACACCACACCGTCTTCCCGAATATCTGCTCGAGAAATCGGGAGTAGTACATGATTTGTTCTTCTACCCATGATTCATAGATCCTTTCTGCAGACGCCTGAGCACGTTTAAGTGTAGGCGCATCAAGACTGCATAATCCTGCACCCAGGTACACACTATCGGTCCCGGCATCATCGTACATTCCCATATCACGGCATTCGAGCCAGTACGTTCCTCCTTTTTTTAAGATCCGCAAAATTACTTTATCACGTCCATTATCTTTTACATGAAACTCAGAATTTCCATCCCTGTCCACCAGCCACCTGGCACCACCTGTCATAAATATCATCCTCTCTTTTGTTAATGCGTCATGGTGACACTTTTCTGATTTTTATTTCCTGTATCATCCCTTACAGACACCTTTTTCAGTTCATCACACATGTCGCAAAGATACACGATCTTCATTCCAAATTTCCGATAGTACGGATATTCGGCTGGTCTTCCGGATATCGGTTTCCCGCAGATAGGGCAGCGCTTGGAAAAATAACTAAATCTGTCTCTGTCCGTAATGTCGATAAGCGCGGATTCCGGTATTGTATAACTTCTATACCACGGGCTGGACCCGACAAACAGCTTTCTGGTGTTGTTGTTTTCTCCCTCAGGAAGACTGATCAGTTCATCAACAAATCCTTCGTCCGCATCTGTAGTTCTAAGTCGTACCATCATTCCGCCTCCCGTAAATACTCCGCCTTAACATACCCTCCATGGAAAACCCGGGCCCACAGCTCACCTTTTTTGCTGTAACGCCACCCTAAGACGCTGATGCGTGATCCTGCCTTGATCTTCGTTACGTACCTGCCGTCTGGGGTTTCCCGCTTGTTCACCGGTCCATCCGCAATGAGGACGTACACCTTTTCCCGGATCGGCATATCAAGATAGCTGACATCTACCCAGCCATGCAGCCCATTTGATGTCGTTATCCTGGCATAGCCATTTCGAATTTCGTGGATCTCTCCTTCAAATCCATACCGGATCTGTCCAACAGACATTGATGCTTTGTCTGGCGCTGCGCGCACCCATACAAATTCACCCTTATGCACTGCGCAGACAAATGCTGTATCCGCATGCGCTGTCGATAGGTTGATCACTCCTGCCAGTAGGACCGTGATTAGAGCTGCGGCGGCAAAACGTGCAAGAATTTCACATCTCATTTTCTGCATCTCCTCTGATGTTATCCGTCATTTTCTTCCGATAATTCCGTTCGCCGACACGATCAATCTGAAGCGTGCTGCCTCTGCACATCTCATACACCCGGCTGGAAGTAGCCTCATCGAAATCCATCAGTTCATCCATCAGCCATTCTGATGAAATAATTGTTGTTTTTCGGGAGACATACCGGTAATTGATGATCTGATAAGCAAGCTTTAAATCCGCATCTGTCGGCTGCTGGGCCTCCCCGTAGCGGTTTCGCCTGGTTTTAAAGAAATCATCAATATAAAGCACATCACAGTCTTTAAACGGCTTTAACAGGTCATCAAAATCAGCATCATTGACTCTCCCCTTTAATCTCACGGATTCTTCGGACCAGCACATATATTTGACGCTTTTACTCTGTCTTAGCAGATCACCACAGATAGCTGTGCAAATGTGAGTTTTTCCACAACCGACAGCGCCCCCGATGTAAAACCATAGGCCGCCATGTCCTTGCACAAACTGCAATGCTTTTGTCTTTATTCTTTCCTGCCAATCCTCATTGGTCTGGAAATTGTCAAAGGTCAGGCGATTAATGCTCCCCGCAAGTCCGGAATTTTGAAGCTGTTTCCACGAGCGCCTTCGCTTCATGCACTCGCAAGCGACTAACACCGTGGTATAGCATCCGCCAAATCCTTCTGTGACTATTTCGGTATAGCCCCGATTTTTACAGATTGGGCAGTCTATACCATCAAGGCTGTTAAGATGCCCTAGGCTCTGATTGTACAAATCAGCTTGCCTCTGGTAATGGTCTCTGGCCATTTCCAGAAACTTTGCCCTCTCTTCTGGAACAGGCTTTGAATTCTCCATGAGAATCTGCTTTAACTTATCCCTGGTCTTCGGATCAGATATGGGTAGACTTGAGATACTCCTCGAAAGACTCTCGAACGCGTCTTTCAGAGGGACTAAGGTTTTCTCCTGCATCTCCATCGGCATTCCCTGTCGCAGCTCCAGGGCCTCTGCGAGTTTCCGATCCCTGATTAGCTCCTCGTATCTGCGCTCTGTATCTTGTGTCATTCGCCTTCCTCCTATCTCTGTCTTTCAGGTACGCCTCGGCCTTCTTCCGACTATCGATGCCGTGACTGGCAAAATTCTTTAGTATAGCGATCAGAAACGAATGTGGGTTATCAGGAGTTTTTTCGTTTGTGATTTCGATGGCCTTGACCACCGTCTCCCCGTGGAGATCGTCCACGTAAGAGGTCAAGACATCCAGAGCGTTCCCCATCGGCAGCATCCCGATCTGCTGCTGGTACGCATCTGCAACCATTTTCCAGTCAGGATCGATCAGCTTCGCGCGCACGCGTTCTTCTTTCTCCTCTTCTTCAATATCTTCAGTTCTGTTCTTTTCTCTTCTATTCAATTCTATTGTGCGTTTCGTACCATTTCCTTCGCATTCGTTATCAATCGTTGACGGTGGATTACACTTGTCCGCGATTGTTGACGATGGTTTTCGATTGGTCACCGTCGTTGACGATCGTTGACGATCGTTATCGCCTGTATACAATTCATTCTTTTTTACTCTGTTGTTTCGGTTCGTTTCACACTTTGCCAGATAGCTTTTATCCGCT
This sequence comes from uncultured Eubacteriales bacterium, assembly GCA_902797195.1. Lineage (GTDB taxonomy): Bacteria > Bacillota > Clostridia > Peptostreptococcales > Anaerovoracaceae > Lentihominibacter. The sequence goes on along the minus strand of CADBRY010000029.1, from coordinate 3,865 downwards.
TCATCTATCTCGTATTTGATAAAGGTATAAGCCATGCTTTCCCGTCCCTTGAGTTCCTGCGTCTCTCCGGTCATATGATAGTAATTCAATGCCCTTACAAGCCGCCCTAGCTCTTGATCTGAGAGTTCCTTGAGCTGTTCCCAGTATCTGTCCTGAAAAATGAAGCCGCTCATTCGTGCCATCACTTCACCACCATTTCTCTCTGCTTTTTTGTGATGATCTTTGCGGCATGCTTTTGATGATGGTTAGCAGTTGCTCACGTCATATGATTTGCTAGATTTTGTCATCCCAGGTTTACTCAAGCCTCTGATTTTTCTTCCATAATCAGTCGTGGATTGTTAATCAAGGTATATGTAGAGAAAGTTTCTCTACATATACCTTGTCCGGCATCAGCCTCAGAAGGGGAGATCGTCTGAGTCACCATCCACAGGCGTGAATTCCTGAGAACCATAAACGTTTTGTACGACACTGCCTGTCGATCTTGTGATTGGCTTGGATGCCTCGTTTTTGTTAAGCAAGCGTTTTGCAGGGATATTAAACTCCTCGTTATTAATACAATCACAAGTTCTTGTGGCACAGGCTTTTACACTTGTCCGAATAGAACCATCGTAAGCTTCGTATTCCTCCTCCCGAAAAAGAAGCCCCACTTTTTTGCCTCTAAACATTTCCAGATTCAGAGGCCAGCTGACTTGGAATCCATAGTTGCTTTTTTCGACACAAACCAGGAACCCTTTGAATGATGGATTGGTCATGCCATCGCTTGTATACGGAAACACATTATATGTGCCTCTCCACCTTGCTGCTCTGCCTGATGTTATCTCTCTAGCTTTGTCTCTTTTATATTGCATAGCAAAATAATTCTTGTATGGTCCATCAGCAATATCGAATGTGATTACAACCATCGGTGTATTTGTTCTGGGAGTTACTGACTCTTCCATTTTCTTGATTTCAACCACATACCCTCCGACCGGGAGACGTTCGAAATCACTGTCATAGGACTGGGCGTGTTCATAATCTCTTGGTTTCTGTATCACTTAGTCCTAGCTCCTTTCATCATGTATCAAAATCAGTCATGCTCTGTGTTTCTCACGGCGGCTTGCAACGCCCGTTGGCCCATTATGACTGGACTGGGGATTTCTCCCCAGAAAATCAGCCTGCTTTTTGATTGATTTTGGCATCAATAACATAGTATTTAGGCCGTAATTGGTATTCCGTAAATTTCTGCAAGATATAAAATCGTCTGTCTTTCAATCTGCCGGATATCGCCTGGGTTCGCCATCCGATTGTATAAAGTACGTCCGGTGATGCCTAGTTTCTTTGCATACTGTTTTTGAGTGAGGTTGGCGGCAGCCATTGTCATTTTCACAAGTTTGATAAGGGCTTTATTTTCATCATTCCATTGCTTTTGAGCAGCTGTAAGAGTAATAGACATCTGGCTCTCCTTTCACGACTGGATATCTGTAAATAGTTCTTTCACAGGCACTTCAAGCGTTTCAGCAAGCTTGATGGCAAGATCAATATTGGGTTTTCTAATTCCTGCCTCATATCTATAAATTGTCAGACCTGTAACACCAATTATTTTTCCAAGTTCTTTCATGGTTAACCCTTTGCTTTTTCGAATTTGTTTCAGCTTCTTCATTCTTTCATCTCCTCTTCTGCACTGAAATATCCATTGTGATATGTCTTCACGTTTGCGCGGACATATCCGATGTGGATAGACCTGCTTGCTATCACGGTTGATTATATATCAATTTGGATAGATTGTAAAGAAAATCTTTCAAAAAATATATCCGAACGGGTATTTACACCATATATCCAATCTGGTATAATCACACCGTCGGACATATCCAAACAGAAAGGACAGTGATCAGACATGGCGACCACTGGAGAATTTTTACGTCAACTACGGTCAGAAAGAAATCTGACACAGGAACAGGTTGCGCGCGAATGCAATATATCTCTGGTATCATATGTCAGATACGAATCAGGGAACCGTGCGCCCAGTAGCTCTATCGCGGAAAAACTTTGTAAGTTTTACGGCATTACCATGGACGAATTATTTTCCGGGGAAAAGACGTCTGGCGAAATCTCAGATGAGGATCTTCGTTTTGCGCTTTTTGGCGAAACGGCAAAAGAGATCACCAAGGAGGACTTTGACGATGTAAAGAAATACGCAAAATTTGTTTTAGCCCGAAGAAGAGGACAGTTGGAGTAAACAGGATCAGTTCATGTGATGATATATAATTATGGAAGAAACAGCTTTTGCAATTTAATTCGGAGCCAAATCGCATAGTCTCTGGCTAAACTTTGCTTATGCTTGTATGGGGTATCTGTATATGGCGAGGCAAAAAAACTGTCACCAGTATTGGCGCAGGAACTTTTGATAAAGGATACCGCGTGAGGAAGTCTGTGGAAAATGCGACAGCATACATTATGTCATTATTTTATGTAATTAACCGGGGGTGATTGACTAATATACGATCAAAGATGTTTCGTGAGGTTCATCAGGCAATAAAAAAAGCCTGGCAATGCCAGGCTATATAGTAAACCGTTCCTTTCTGTGACTTTGCTCGTACGAAGAGTGAGTGATTTGATACTTATGTACATGTCAGGTGTACCAGACCTGATATGCCATGGATAATCTATCAAATCATCGTGGCCGACAAAAAGAAAAGGCATTACCAATAAAAATATATAGAATTCTGAAAATATCAAATTGAAAATGAATAAACAGTAGAATAATAGAAGGTGGTTACGATAGCTACTGCAAAGAAACTCCCATCGGGGATGTGGAGAATTCAACCTTTTAAGGTCGTGAACGGGAAACGCACACGCGCATCTTTTACTGCTGCTACCAAAAGAGAAGCTGAACGTATGGCAGCGCTTTGGGAATCAGATAAAATTGTTGAAGACAATAAAAATGAATTGTTACGTGATGTCTTAACAGAATTTATTCAGACATGTAAGGCACAGGGATATTCTCCGGCAACAGTGAAAGAGTACTGTGCAAGAATAAGAACTAGTTATCCAGATCTAATTGATAAGAAATTTTCAACCATTACAACGGCAGATGTGCAAAGACAGATTGATAAACGTTCAAGCACTGTTAAGCCGAAGACAATAAGAAACGATGTATCATTTTTGAGAGCTGCAACTGCAAATAGACCAAAAAACATAGACTTTAAGGTCTTGAAAATAGCAACAAGGAAGAAAAGAAGAAAAATTGAAATGAAACAGGAATGGAAAACGGCAATCCTGCTCAAGCTTGCGGAATGGTATGGAAAAGACGAATATTACCTGTATATTCTTTTGATTATTTATGCAGGTCTTCGCCCTTCTGAAAGTTATGCATTAATCTGGTCTGATATAAGCAAGGAGCCGACGATTCTTCAAGGTATTAAAATTGGATTTATAAATATTTCTAAAGCGGTTGTTTCTTCTGAGAAAAACGAATATGAGGAAAAAAGTCCGAAAACAGACTCCGGTATCAGAAAAGTGACAGTATCTTGGTTAGTAATAGAGGAGATTCTTTCAGTTAAACCGAGAGGAAAGGATGATGAACGTATTTTGGAAAGAAAACCCGTGGATATGTTCAGGAGATGGGATCGGATCAAAAAAGAATTTAATTTGCCTGAAGGAATGAGAAGATACGACCTCAGACACTTCTTTGCCACATCACTGGTAATTAGTGGTGCAACAGAAGAAGAACTGCAGCAGCAGATGGGGCATTCGACATCAAGTTTCTCACATAGTATATATGTGGAAATCATGCAGGAACATAAAGAAATCACTGCTTCAAAATTTGCGGAGTCAAGTGAAAAATCTCTTAATGAGTTAAAAAAAATCTCAGATGTCCCGGATTGAG
>CADBRY010000028.1 GCA_902797195.1 uncultured Eubacteriales bacterium | reverse complement strand
ACCAGCCTTATTACCACCATCGACGAGGTCATCAAGATCCAGGATGATGGAAGAGCCAAGAGGCGGGAAGCTGAAGCGGAACTGAAGAGACTTGAGGACGAGCTGAGACAGAAGATCATGGCCGCGGCCACCAGGACTTCAAGTGAAAAGGCAACGTACGCATCTGTTCCCGAAGCTAAGGAAGTCAGCTTCATGAGCGAGTCGGAGCCTGCTCCTGAAGCTGAAGTGAAGCTTATGAGCGAAGATCCATTCGGACTGCATAGAGATGAATAGGATATACTGATACGTATATACGAAGAAGTATTAGAAAAAAGAGGTACCTTTGCGAACCCACTTCCCTACGGCAATTGGAATGATCCGACCAAAATGACCTATACAGCCAGGTAACCAAACAATTCAATGATGACGGAACCGAGCCGCTGCCACCGGCCGATCCAACAAGACCGGGATACATATTTGCAGGATGGGATAGGACCGTCGATGGAGATGCAAGCTCCTTTGCCATCCCGATAATCCTTCTCATAGCAGCAGGCTGCGGAGCCTCGGCCATAGTGCTCAGAAGAAGGAGACGGAACGAAAGCAACTGAGTTTGCGGACATTAATAACAACGATCACTGACATTAAAATGGGCTGTCGCACAGAAATGCGACAGCCCTTTACTTTGGGTTTCCAACTTCTCAGGCTTTCTTAGAATCCTTCCACTCGTCATAGGCGTCCAGATCATCTTTTGTAAGGGCTATGCAGGCTGCGATCACGGCAGCATCATCAAGAAGCCCCAGACCGATGAGCCTGTCGGGGATGATATCCTTCGGATTTACCAGGTATACCAGTGCGGCCACTATCATAACCAGTGAGCTCTTCGGGGCAACGGTATAATCCTTCTGGATGTGATCCTTCAGCATTGAGATCATGCGGGGTACGGCCGAAAGGTATTCGCCGGCTTTTGGAACTGTCTCCAGTTTGTTCTCCACCTGTTCCAGCAGCTGATCCATCTTGCCGCCGTCCTCAAGGATGTCCGTTGCCTTTGCCTTACCATTTTCAAGGATTTCCTCTGCCTGTTTTTTAATATCATCTGCATTCATATCATTTTCCTCCTGTTGTTTGGATTATAACACATTTGTTTTGTGATATACTAACACCGTGAATACATTGACTTTGCAAAAGCCATGAAATACAGAATCAAACGGAGCAAAAGAAAAACCATAGGCCTTGAAATCGTCGGAGGAGAGCTGCTTGTCAGAGCTCCCGTGAGGGCGACCGAAGGTGAGATCGAGAGGGTAATTTCAGATCATAGAAAATGGATAGAAAAATCCATCGCGCGGCAGATGGAGATAAAAAACCGAGCCGCGGAAAAAGGGATGCTGTCCGAAGATGATGTTCGAAGACTCGCGGAAGAGGCGCGGAAATATATACCCGGCAGGGTGGTTTTTTACGGGGAGAAGCTTGGAGTAAGACCCGCAAAGATAACCATCAGAAATCAGAAGAGGATATGGGGCAGCTGCAGCTCCAAGGGCAATTTGAATTTCAACTGTCTTTTGATGCTGGCTCCGATGGAGGTAATAGACAGCGTGGTCGTGCACGAACTCTGCCATCTGATCGAAATGAATCATTCGGCAAGGTTCTACGAAAAAGTGCTTGAGGTATATCCGGATTATCGAAAACATCACGCATGGCTCAGGAAAAACGGGCCGGAGATAATGGCCCGGGCCGCAAGATAGACGGTGGAAGGGCCAAGGATCCCTGAGGAGGCTCCATGAATAGATCGGAAAGACCATATGTTATCTGCCACGTCATAGCCACCCTGGATGGGAGGATCAGCGGGGATGCTTTTTATGCAAAGGCAATGGAGCCCGTGATGGCAGAGTCCTGGAAGATACGTGATGGCCACAGGTGCAGAGGCATTCTGGCGGGGACCACCACGGCGGCGGAGATATATGCGGAGGGCATGAAGGGAGCGGAGAGAGACCCGGCGGACGGACGGCCCGGTAGCTCGGCGGAAGCCCGGCCCGGTAGCTCGACGGAAGGTGCTTTCGCAGGTGAAGATTTCGTCGCGGAAACAGACCTTAAGGATTACGCCATCACCATCGATACCGAAGGGATATTGAACTGGACAAAAAACTATGT
>CADBRY010000027.1 GCA_902797195.1 uncultured Eubacteriales bacterium | reverse complement strand
TTTCTCCATATACCCATAGCCTCTGCCTGAGCCGTAAGCTCGTCCCTGAAGTCGGGATGAGCGATACCGATGAGAGCTTCCGCCCTCTGCCAGGTTGCCAGTCCCTTGAGATTTACCATGCCGTACTCTGTGACTATATACTGTACGGTACTTCTTGGATCGGTGCAGATGCTCCCTTCTGTGAGAGTGGGAACTATCCTGCTCTTCAGATTTCCGTCCTTATCCTCGAAGGCCGATGAAAGGCAGATAAAGCTCTTTCCTCCATTTGAAAGATATGCTCCCATTACAAAGTCTAGCTGACCGCCGGTTCCCGAAATATGTTTGATCCCGGCGGATTCCGCGTTGACCTGACCGAAGAGATCAAGGTCCACCGCGTTGTTTATGGATATGAAATTGTCAAGCTGTGATATCACGTGAACGTCGTTGGTGTAGTCTACCGGAGCTCCCATAACGTCGGGGTTTTCTCTCACATAATCGTAGAGTTTGTCCGTTCCCGCCGCAAAGGCAAAGACCTGACGGCCCTTATCAAGAGCTTTGTTCATTCCCGTGATCTTTCCCGCTTTTGCGATATCCACAAATGCATCCACATACATCTCCGTATGGACGCCCAGATCTTTAAGATCCGAATCTGCAATCATCGCACCTACGGTATTGGGCATGCCGCCTATTCCAAGCTGCAGACATGCGCCGTCGGGGATCTGGGGTACTATCAGTTCCGCCACCTTCCTGTCTACATCGGTAGCCGGAATGCTCCCCATCTGCGGCATGGGAGGATTGCTGCCCTCAACCACCGCAGCCACGTCTTTTATATTTACTTCCGTTCCCGTAAGGCCGTATACCCTGGGAAGGTTTTCGTTTACTTCGACTATGATATGCTTCGCCTTGCGGCAAATGTCCGCCAGATGAGATGGGGCCACGGAGAAGGAAAAGTTACCGTGATCGTCCATAGGAGGACACTGTGTCATTACCACATCCACAGAGTCCAGGTCCTCCCGATAGAATCTTGGGAGTTCAGAATAGCGCATGGGGATGAAGTAGCCCATGCCCTTTTTTATCAGCTTACGGTCTATGCCGCTGCAGTGCCAGGAATGCCATGTGAAGTGTTCTCCCGCCGTTTCGCTTTTGGCGATCTCCGGCATCCACATGGTGACGCCTCCGCGGATCTTCACATCGTGAAGTTCCTCTTCTCTTGCGGCAAGGGCCTTGTCCAGTTCCACAGGATGGTTGGTACACCATGTGTAATCCACCCAGTCTCCGGACTTCACAACTTTTACCGCTTCTTCAGCCGTGGTCAGCTTATCCTGATACATTTTTTGATAATCCATGTTTCTTTTTCTCCTCGCTCATTGATCGAATACAGGTTACGACGTGCCGTCGTCGTCATTCTATGTACTATATAATGTTACCTTTTTTTTAAACGTCAGGCAAGATAAAAAGGGTCGGAAGCTTTAGCTTCTCCGACCCGTAAATACCCCTGTATTTTGGTTTTTATCTGGAACCGTTTCTTCTGAAATCCCTGTGTTTTTTGATCCACCTAAATGGCCTCTGCGGTTTCTTCTTCATTGTCACAGATCACCTCATCGTAAAGATTTTCTTCCAACTCTGATTCCTTTTCCGAAGTGTGTAAGTCGATCATATCCGTCTCGTTTTTCCCGACTCTGTATGATCTCGGTCTTCTGCTGAGCAGCTGCAGGATCATCCTCATCTCCTTTTCGTGAAGGGTTATCCCTCTGCCCATTTGAGCATGATCCGGGGACCAGTCTCTGATGTCGTACTTGGGAGAGTTGCCATTCCAGCTAACCATATTTATCTCTTTGGTCCATCCCGTTGGATGGGACGAGATAATGCCGATCTCCTCTACGATCTCATAAGTTACCTCTCTGTTGTCATTCATTGCCATAATAATCTCCTTTCCTCTGCCGGTATCGGACCGGCCCTGCCACTTTTATGATATGGAAAATATTTCCTGTTGAGAGGATTGTATTATATATGGAAATAAATGTCAATTATAATTTACATATTTTGTAAATTTTTATGAGATGGGCTATGGGAGGGGCGGAGATTCCCAGATGCGGACACCGCCTTTTTCCACAGGCTGCCAGCCGTCATCTACCCGCATCCCTTTCAGGTTGTTTTCAAGTGCACGTATTACTCCGCTGTGGGCCGATATGATTATGTTCCTGCCGTCATCCCCTGCCAGTATGCGGCGCAGAGCTTTCATGACCCTGTACTGCAGGTCGTAAAAATTCTCCCAGGAGTTTCCTTTTTTGAAGGTAAAAATATCATTTCCACGGGCTTCATAGTCTTCCGGACACTCTTCCTTTATTTCGGCAATGGCCCTTCCGTCCCAGTCCCCCAGGCTGATCTCCCGCAGTCCATCCAGACTGATGACCTTGGGAGCATAACCCCGGCCGCCATACCTGCGTCTGATCTCTTCAGCCATTATCTCCGCCGTTTCACGGGAACGGGAAAGATCGCTGCAGTATATGTTCTCAATGGGAGGCATGGGTTCATGTCCCAAAGAGACACCCTCCACCCAGCTTTCGGACTTTTCTATATCTTCTTTTATTATGTCTGCAACGGCTTCCGCTGCAGTCAAAGCCTGTTTCTTACCCCCATCGCTTAAGGGAACGTCGTACTGACCAATGAACATGGGGCTCTCATGCTGAATGGTCTCCCCGTGTCTGACCATTATTATCCTTCGCCTTGAAGTCGTGACTCCAAGTTTTTCTCTGCGGAATCCGCTGCTTACGAACTTTTTGATCTCCTCATATCCTTCGGGAGTGTCCATGTCCATTACGCAGCCTTCGTCGTTGACAGGCACCCTTATGAGGCGGTCTTTCGAGGCATCCGTCACTCCCTTCAGGCCGGCAGCTTCGTCGCTCTTCATGATCTCCTCCACTGCACCTGAGGGTATGAGAAGAGGATGGCCTTTTTTTCCTTCAAATGTTGGTACGGCGAAGGTTTGATCACCCCGGCCTCCACCTTCCATGACAGATCTTATTGTGTCTATTGAGACTATGGGGCAGTCTACGGGAATGAGAAGATGACCCTTTTTTTCGGGCCAGAGTTCCGTTGCCTTTGCAAGACCCGTCCGTATGGAGGAAAACATTCCCCTTTCATACCCTTCGTTGAATGCCTCCGTAATCCTCAGCTCATTTATGGATGGCAGCAGTCGATCCCTTGAAAATCCCGTCACGACAATCACATCATCCACCCCTGCTCCCCTTAGGGTCTCGGTGATCCCTGCGATGGCCGTTCTTCCGTCAACATAAAGAAGCGGCTTGAAATCTCCCATCCTCGACGAGAGACCTGCCGCCAGTATTATTCCGCTGTACTCTTTTCCGTTTGTGTTCCTGTTATATCCTATTTTCATCCTTATCTTCCCTCATCAGCTGTGAAGCAGCGCATCCACATCCGGTTTCTCATCATCCGGGGTCCTCTCGCTTCTGATCCGTATCATTTCCGCCGCTATGCTCACGCCTATTTCTTCAGGTGTTTCCGATCCTATTTTAAGACCTATGGGCGCATGGACTTCCCCAAGCTTCTCTTCGCTGACGCCTTCCTCCCTCAGCTGATCGAAGAGCAGGCTGTTTTTTCTGCGGCTTCCGATCATTCCAAGATAGGCATAAGGCTTATTCAGCGCCTGCCGGAGCACGGTTAGATCCCCTTTGTGTCCCCGGGTGACTATTATCAGATAGCTGTCTTCGTCAACGTCTATCTCATCGAAGCAGTGATCGAAATCGCTGCATACTATTACTCTCTCAGCCTCTGGAAATCGCTCTCTGTTGACATACTCTTCTCTGTCGTCGATTATCCAGGTTTCAAAATCCACGTGTCTCAGCACAGGATCCAGAGCCTTTGCAACGTGGCCCGCGCCAAAAATAAAGGCCTTGGTTTTGTCCTTGAACTCCTCCACAAAATTTCCCGGGTCCGCCGCTTCAACATACTCCAGTTCTATGGTGGCATCACCGCCGCATCCCATTTCAAGGGCACCTTTATCCTTTTGCTTTTCGTCCAGTATGAATTCGTAGGTCAGATGCTTCTCACCGGTCTCGAACATTCTGCGGCAGAGCTTTTCCGTCTCATGTTCCAGAAGGCCGCCCCCTACGGTCCCCACCGTATGTCCGTCCTTCTTCATGAGCATGACTGCGCCGCTGTGCCTGGGTGTGGAGCCGCTGGTGCTCACCACCTTTGCCACCACAAAGTCGATTCCTTCTTCAATATACTTTCTGGTTATGTACGAAATTGGTTCTCCCATGGTTCTTCTCCCCTTTTACCGTATACTATAGCGGTTTCGCCGCAACCAGCAGAAAATAACCAAGTTTTCTGTTCTTATCTTTCTCGAAATCGGATACATATTCCGTCACATCCTCAAAGGAAGTTACCTTGTATCCTATCTCTTCGATCTGGGCTATAAGAGGTTCTTTGAAAAAAGCTCCCTCAAATCTGAAGTCCACGAATTTCTGCCCAAGATCCTCACAGTCACCTTCCTGTCGGGGTATGCGGGCAAGCCGGTCGGCTTCCATTTTGACAGCTCTGACCTGGTTCTCATCGGGATCTGTTTCGTAAAGATCGACCAATACCAGTTTCCCGCCCTTCTTGAGAACACAGTAGATCTCATGGAGGGATTCATCGGGCATGTTGATAAGGCTGAGACAGTTCTTGATCAAAACCCCGTCAAAGGTGAAGGACATGTAATCATCCAGGAATTCTCCATCTGCAAAATGAACTTTTATATCCGAATAATTATCTTTGGCCTCAGCCACCTTTGCAACATTGGTATCGATGCCCTCAGCATCCAATCCCAATTCCTGTACAAGGTAATTGACTTCCTCTCCATCGCCGCAGCCTATATCCAGGACCCTCGCACCCTTGTTAAGACCTGCCAGCCGGATTCCCTTTTTTACTATCTCCATAATCAGTACCTGAACTCTCCGCTTTTACCTCCGGACTTTTCCACAAGGTGGATGTCACGGATCTTCATTCTCTTGTCCATCGACTTACACATATCGTATATCGTAAGCAGGGCCGTTGCAACCCCTGTAAGTGCCTCCATCTCAACTCCGGTTTTTCCATCCACGGAAACAGTGCAGACAGCTTTTATCTCACAGGCCTCTTCATCCACCTCAAATACCAGTTCTGAATTGGTAAGCATAAGGGGATGGCACATAGGTATCAGCTCCCACGTCCTCTTCGTGGCAGATATCCCCGCCACCTGAGCTACCGTGAGCACATCTCCCTTGGAGACTGTCTTATTCCTTACCGCCTCCATCACATCGGAGCTTACTTCTATGATCCCCTCAGCAACGGCTTTTCTCGATGTCACGGTTTTTTCGGAAACATCCACCATGCGCGCGTTGCCTTTGCTGTCGAAATGATTGAATTCCATACTTATCCTCCAGTGGCCGGATCCGGCCCT
>CADBRY010000026.1 GCA_902797195.1 uncultured Eubacteriales bacterium | reverse complement strand
GAGCCGGTCCTCTTTTGATGCCCAACAACCGCCAATTTCCAACGTTACGGCATCATCGCTTTACTACAATACTGTCCTGCCAAATTTTCTGAAAATGTAGAAATAACGAAATATGCTAGGTATAATTAAGCGGTAAAGAAGAAATAATTCAGGTAAGGAGGAGGTAAGAGCAATGACAGTAAAAATAAATGGAAAGCAACTTACCATAGAAGAAGTCATCAGAGTTTGCCGGGAAAACGAGAAGGTAGAGATCGCCGAAGACGCGAAGGACGCCATAAACAGATCCCGTGCATACGTAGAAAAGAAGCTTGAAGAGAAAGCGGTCGTCTACGGACTCACCACCGGCTTCGGCAAATTTGCCAACGTGGCTATCTCCCAGGAGGAAACGGCCCAGCTCCAGAAGAACCTGATAATGAGCCACACCTGTTCAATGGGTGACCCATATCCCAGAGAGTACGTTCGTGCGGCCATGCTGCTCAGATGCAACAACCTCAGCTGCGGACATTCGGGAATCAGGCTCTCCACCATCCAGACCATGATCGACATGCTCAACGCGGGCATCCATCCCATCGTCCCCGAAAAGGGCTCCGTAGGATCTTCGGGAGATCTGGCCCCCCTTTCATGCATCGCCTTGGGACTCATCGGCAAGGGAATGGTGGAATACAAAGGCAACGTCATCCCGGCGGAAGAAGCCTTCAAGGCAGAGGGCATAGTTCCCGTTGAGCTTGCCGCCAAAGAAGGACTTGCCCTTAATAACGGAACACAGATGATGACAGCCGTTGGACTGAACGTCCTGTGGGATGCCATCAAACTTCTCAAGATAGCCGACATCGCATGCGCCATGACGGGAGAAGCCCTCAAGGCCATCCGCAAGGCATACGATCCCAAGGTCCACGCCATAAGAGGACACGAAGGACAGATTGTTGAAGCGGAAAATCTCAGAAATCTTCTTGAGGGATCGGAGAACGCCCTGTGGCTTCACGACAACAAGGTACAGGATCCATATTCCCAGAGATGCGCACCTCAGATCCACGGCGCTTCAAGAGACGCCATCAACTATGTGCGCACGGTAGTGGAAAAAGAAATAAATGCGGTCACCGACAATCCGCTGGTCTTTGCGGAAGAAGACGAAGTAATTTCCGGAGGCAACTTCCACGGACAGCCAATGGCTCTTGCCTTTGACTTCCTGAAGATCGCCATCTCCGAACTGGCAAACGTATCCGAGAGAAGACTGGAGAGAATGGTCAACCCGGCATGCTCGGAAGGACTTCCCGCATTCCTCACAAAACACGGCGGCGTCAACTCCGGCTACATGATCGCCCAGTATGCGGCGGCATCCATGGTCTCGGAGAACAAGGTCTACGACCATCCCGCCTGCGTGGACTCCATCCCAACATCCGCAAACCAGGAAGACCACGTCTCCATGGGTACCACATCGGCAAGAACGGCCGCATTGGTATTAGACGATGCGCAGAAGGTTATCGGCATCGAGCTTTCCGCGGCGGCTCAGGCCATCTGGCTCAGAGAGGAAATGGGTGAAGGAGGAATATCAAAACTTGCTCCGGGAACGAAGGCTGCCTACGATTTCATAAGAGAGAGGACTCAGCCTATAGAAGAAGATATAATCATGCTGGATGAGCTGGACAAGTTCGACAAGATAGTAAAATCCGGCGAGATCATAGATGCAGTGGAAAAGGTAGTAAAGCTTAAATAGACCAACGTCAATAGACGATAACGAAGGAGGAAAAGCTATGCTGGACAACAATGCCATCGGTAAAGCAATGACTATCAAACTGGGAAACGAGTATCCGGATTATCCTGAGTTTCAGGAGGGAATCAGACGAGCTCCCGACAGAGGGTTCCGCCTGACCAAGGCACAGACAAAGATCGCTCTCAAGAACGCCCTCAGATATGTTCCCGAGGAGCTTCACGAAAAGCTTGCTCCGGAATTCATGGACGAACTTAAAAAATACGGCCGCGTGTACGCCTACCGTTATCGCCCGGAAGGAAGATTATACGGCAAGCCCATCGACGAATACAAAGGCAACTGTCTGGCGGGCAAGGCCTTCCAGGTAATGATCGACAACAACCTGGACTTTGAGGTAGCCCTCTATCCTTACGAGCTGGTAACCTACGGTGAAACAGGACAGGT
>CADBRY010000025.1 GCA_902797195.1 uncultured Eubacteriales bacterium | reverse complement strand
TTTATATGCGGAATCATTCTGTTTTAAAAACACAAGGAGGTATCCTCAAATGGCAAACAAAAAAATGGATGCAAAAGAACTTTCGAAGCTCTATGACGAAGTCTCGGAAGACTCCGGAAAATTTAAGGAAATGATCGAGAAGAACGCAATGGATCCCGAGATCCTTGACTGGGTGATCGGGGGATTCTTCGATCCCGGGCAGAGATATCCCGAGCTTTCATCCGTTGAGGGAATGACTGCCAAGGACTATGCCGAGCTCTATAAAAAGATGTCAGCTGAAGTCAAGAAACTGCCCGATAAATATGAGGAACATGCCAAGCCCCTGGGCATGACCGCAGATCAGCTGTCAGGAATGTTCGACAGGATCTCAGGTGGCGTAGAAAAGTATCCTGAAGTGTGGGAAAGCCTTGAAAAGGCACAGATCCTGCACCCCAGAAACCTTGCCATGCTGGCAACTGCGTTCAGAGAGAGCACAGCCGAAGCTCTCGGCAAGATCAAAGGAATCGACGAGAAATAGTATTACAAAATGGTAAACCGACTCGATCAGTCAGTAAGACTCGATGAAATTCTTCCTATCCTCGAGAGCATAAGCGACGCCGTCTTTATTGACAGCAGCGATGGTATTTGTCTTTGGTGCAACAGCACATGCGAGGACATGTACGATATTGAAATGGAGGATATCCGGGACAGGTCGGTTGACGATCTTGAAGAGGAGGGCATATTCACACCCTCTGTAACAAAACGCGTACTTGTGGAGAAAAGGGAGCTGACCATTATCCACGAAAATAAGAAGGGTATCCGCCTGCTCACTACGGGCACCCCGATTTTCGATGATGATGGCCGGCTCCTTATGGTTATCACCACTTCAAGAGACATTACCCGTCTCACCCAGACCAGCGGACAGCAGACGCCCCTCTTTCCCGAGATGGTCGTTTCCGAAAGCTACGAAGACATAGAATCGGATGTTGTGGGTCAGGGTGTGGTCGTGAGAAGCGAGCAGATGAAAAACGTGCTTGGGCTTACCCGCAGGCTGGCTTCTGTGAATTCCACCGTTCTCATCACCGGCGAATCGGGCGTGGGAAAAGGTCTGATAGCCCGCATACTCCACGACGAAGGCTCCAGATGGAACAAGCCCTTCGTGACTGTCAATTGCGGAGCCATCCCCGAAAACCTTATCGAGTCCGAGCTCTTTGGATATGTTGCGGGAGCCTTCACCGGATCCCGTTCCAACGGCAAGCAGGGTCTCTTCGAAGCAGCTCAGGAGGGCACCATATTTCTCGATGAGATCTCCGAGCTCCCCATAAATCTGCAGGTCAAACTTCTTCAGGTGATCCAGGAGAGACAGATCACCCCCGTGGGAGGTGTAAAGCCAATCCCGGTCGATGTGAGAATAATCTCCGCCACCAACAGGGATCTTGAGAACCTGGTTCGGGAAGGCAGATTCCGTGAAGATCTTTATTACCGTCTGAACGTAGTCCCTGTCGAAGTCCCCCCTCTGCGGGAAAGGGCTGAAGACATCATCCCTCTTCTGCGCATAAATCTGGATAAGTGCAACAGGGAAATGAATCAGAACAAAACCATGAGCCCCGATGCCGTTTCCATTCTCATGAAATATCCATGGCCCGGCAATGTGCGGGAACTTCAGAATATCGTGGAACGCCTGGTCATCACATCATCGGGAGACGTGATCACGGGGGACGACATCTTCATCTTCATCAAGGAAGGGGCCGAAGAAAATGTAAAGGGCAATTCCGACACATCCCTGGCAGCTGCTTTGGACAATGCGGAAAAAGGCATATTAAAACAGGCCCTTGACAGGTACGGCTCAACAAGAGCCATCGCCAAGGTCCTTAAAATAAGTCAGCCCACAGTAGTCAGGAAGCTCCGCAAGCACGGACTGACCAAGTGATACATTTTTGTATCAGCGATTCATTTATGTATCGTGGGTAGATTTCACTGAATTAACTGACATTTCAAAGGAAAATCCTGAATCATCGGAGTTTGGTGATTCATTTTTGTATCGGAGGTGGGCGGCAATAGCTCCGTTGCCTTTGCACAAAAAGCTCGAATACTTTTTTCTTAAGAGGCAGCATATCCAAGGCTTCGTGTATTTTCAACGTTTACGAGCATCGCTTAAGGGCGATGTATTTATTTTCTTTATTTACACATTCTTTTCACATGATTGGCACATGAATTGCTTAATATAGCTTGCGGAATAGGTTCGGATGATTTCCGGGCCCACTGAAACAAGTACAAACTATTTTTTAAGAAGCTATTTTAAGGAGGATTAAAAATGGCATCAACACCTGAAGAAAGAGCTGCTCGCAGAGAAGAAGCAGCAAAGTACATCGCAGGACTGGTAGAAAAAGCAAGAAAGGCTCAGGCAATCGCCGAGAACTTCACTCAGGAAGACGTTGACCTGATGACAGCTGCGGTTACTTACAACCTGACAAAGCCCGAGAAGGCCAAAATGTTCGCAGAAATGCTGGTAGAAGAATCCGGCATGGGTATCCCCGAAGACAAGGTTGGCAAAATCTACGGAAAGGTTTGGGGTTCCTACATCATGATGAAGGACAAGAAGTCCGTAGGCAAAGTTGATGATGCTCCTTCCGGCGGTCCTGGAATCACAGCATATGCAAAGCCAATGGGCGTTGTGGCAGGAATCATGCCTGTAACAAACGGTGAAGCAACACCTATCGTTAAGTCCAACATGGCACTGAAGACAAGAAATGCTATCATCCTGGCACCCCACCCCAAGTGTAAGAAGCTCAACGTTGTTATCGTAAACGAGATCAGAGCTACACTGAAGAAGCTGGGTTATCCCGAAGATCTGGTACAGACATGTGACGAAGAGCACGTAAACCTGGAGACTTCTCAGGAACTCATGAAGCAGTGCGACTTCATCCTGGCAACAGGCGGCGAAGCACTCGTAGAGTCAGCTTACTCATCCGGTACTCCGGCTATCGGCGTTGGTGTTGGTAACTGCGTATCAATCGTAACTGGCAAGACTGACCTGGACGACGTTGCAGA
>CADBRY010000024.1 GCA_902797195.1 uncultured Eubacteriales bacterium | reverse complement strand
TCTGCCAGTCTGTAATGCTCATCCCTGCACCTCTTAAGCCACCTTGTGGTCCGCTCAAGAGACTCTCTGATGTAATGTTTCTCCGCACTGGGCTCCACGCACTCATCAAAGGCCATGACGATATCAGAGCCTAAAGCGTGCTGGATCTGTATGGATTTTTCCGGGCTCATCATGTGGGAGGATCCGTCGATATATGACTTGAATTTTGCACCTTCCTCTGAGATCTTTCTCATCTTGCCCAATGAAAAGACCTGGAATCCGCCGCTGTCTGTCAGGATCGGCTTGTTCCAGTTCATGAACCTGTGAAGTCCTCCGGCCTGACGAACCACATCCTCACCGGGACGAAGGTACAGGTGATAGGTATTGCCCAGGATTATTTCTGCGCCTGTCTTTTCCACGTCCTCAGGCTTCATTGCCTTTACAGTTGCCTGAGTTCCCACGGGCATGAAGACCGGCGTCTGGATGGTTCCGTGGGGTGTGGTTATCTGCCCTCTCCTGGCTTTTGTGCCTGCATCCTTGTGCAGGATCTCAAATGATAATGCTTCTGATTTCATCTATGTCACTTATCTCCTTAGATTCAGACTATAAACATGGCGTCTCCGTAGGAGAAGAATCTGTACTCTTCCCTGACGGCTTCTTCGTACACTTTCAGTATCTTTTCTCTGTCGTAGAGGGCCGAGATCAGCATGAGCAGAGTCGACTTTGGCAGGTGAAAATTGGTGATCAGGGCGTCTGTTATCTTGAATTCGTATCCAGGGTAGATGAATATCCCCGTGCTGGACGAGCCCTCCCTGACCTGCCAGATGTCCTCTTTTACCGCAGCGCTTTCTATGGTCCTTGTGGATGTGGTCCCGACGCATATCACCCGCCGGCCTTCCCTTTTGGCCCTGTTTATGGTCTCTGCCGCTTCACTGCTTATGGTGTATTCTTCAAAGTGCATATGGTGGTCTTCCACCCTTTCGCATTTTACCGGTCTGAATGTTCCTATGCCAACGTGAAGTGTTACAAAGGCAATGTCTACTCCCATTTCCCTTGCCTTTGCAAGAAGCTCCTCCGTAAAATGAAGTCCCGCCGTGGGAGCAGCCACCGAGCCTTCATATCTGTTGTAGACAGTCTGATACCGTTCCCGGTCCTCATCTTCCGAGGGCCTTTCGATATATGGAGGAAGAGGCATGGCGCCAGTCTCTTCGAGGCGTTCCATGAAGAGCCCTTCGTACTGGAATTCGACTATCCTGGTTCCGTCTTCTCCAAAACTTACGATCTTCGCCTTAAGAAGCTTCCCTTCAGGATGGTCGCTTCCCTCTCCTGAGAAACAGACAGTGTCACCGGGCTTCAGTCTTCTTCCCGGTCTCACCATTGTCTCCCAGCACTCGCCTGCGTCTCCGGTCCCGTGCTGCTCGCCGCCATCCTCAACTCTTCGTATAAGAAGAAACTCCACATTGGCTCCGGGCTTTCCATCCGCTCCAAGCTTTCTGCCAAAGAGCCTTGCGGGGATAACTCTGGAGTCGTTTAGCACCAGGCAGTCACCCGGCTTTAGGTATTCCAGGATGTCGTAGAAATGCCGGTGTTCTATGCTGTCGTCCCTTCTGTTCACAACGAGAAGCCGGGAACCATCTCTTCGGTCGGCCGGCTTCTGTGCTATCAGATATTCTGGGAGCTCGTAATCAAATTCATCAATTCTCATTTCAGTCACTTATGCTGATGGATATCTGCTCTTCCCTTTCCTTCTCTTCTTCGTCGCTGTATTCTATGCCCAGATGTTCATAGGCTTTTTTCGAGACCACTCTTCCCTTTTGGGTGCGGTGCAGAAATCCCGCCTGTATAAGATATGGCTCGTATACGTCTTCTATGGTGACCCGCTCTTCGCCTATGGACGCGGCGATGGTGTCGATGCCCACAGGTCCGCCACCGAATCTGTCGATTATCATTCGCAGTATCTCACGATCGAGATTCTCAAGGCCCATATCATCCACTCCAAGTGCTTTTAAAGCTTCCTTGGTGATATCGATGTTTATGTTGCCGTCGCCTTTTACCTGGGAAAAATCTCTCACTCTCTTCAGGAGTCTGTTGGCGATACGGGGAGTTCCCCTGGATCTTCTTGCCATCTCCTTTATGGAGCTTTCGTCGGTCTTTACACCAAGGATATCCGCCGTCCTTTGGATTATCAAAGCCAGCTCGTCCCTGTCGTACATTTCGAACTTGCAGTTGACCCCGAACCTGTCTCTAAGGGGCGCCGACAGACTGCCCGCTCTGGTGGTTGCCCCTATAAGGGTGAACCTTGCGATATCAAGTCTTATGGATCTTGCGGAAGGACCCTTTCCGATTATTATATCCAGAGCAAAATCTTCCATAGCCGAGTAGAGCACTTCCTCAACGGATCTATTGAGTCTGTGGATCTCGTCTATGAACAGCACGTCGTTCTCGTTGAGATTTGTAAGTATGGCGGCAAGATCCCCCGCTCTTTCGATGGCGGGACCTGAGGTTATCCTGATGTCCACGCCCATTTCATTGGCGATTATCCCCGCAAGTGTGGTTTTTCCAAGGCCCGGAGGTCCGTAAAAAAGCACGTGATCCAAAGGCTCGTTTCTGAGCTTTGCCGCCTCTATAAAAACCTTCAGATTGTCCGTCGCTCCCTTTTGTCCTATGTATTCATCAAGCTTCTGGGGCCTTAGGTTTACTTCCTGTCGGTATTCTCCTTCCCCAAGTTCAGCCGCGGTTATTCTTTCTTCGTAATCCATCATTCCTCCATCAGAACAGGTTCTTAAGCGCCCGTTTCACATATTCTTCGGTGGTCAGATCCTGCTCCGCCACATTTGAAAGGGCGTTCATTGCCTCGCCTCTTGAATATCCCAGAGCCATCAGCGCGTTGACGGCTTCAGCCCGTCCGCCGATTTGAGCGGCATCCTGGGAAATGGCACCCTGAGCAGTCGGATCGATCCCCGCATCTGCCGCGAATTTATCTTTCAGCTCAAGTACTATTCTCTCCGCGGATTTCTTCCCAATTCCGTTGGCTTTCTGAAGAGATCTTGCATCTTCAAAGGCAATGGCCTGCCTCAGCTGCTCCAAGGTAAATGAGGACAGTATGGATATGCCCGCCTTGGCTCCGACTCCGCTTACGGTGATCAGCTTTTTAAAAGCATCCAGCTCGCCCTTTCCCGAAAAACCGTAAAGACTGACATCGTCTTCCCTTACTATCATGGTGGTGTGGACGGTGACCTCTTCTCCCTCGCTCTTAAGATATGCGCTTGTATTGGAGGGGACATTGACAAGATATCCCACACCGTTAACGTCCACCACCAGGTATCCATCGCCTTTTTCGGCAAGTATTCCTCTCAAAAATCCTATCATCTGAATTCCTGCTTTCCTTCCTTTTGTTCAAAGTACTCCAATAGTATAACATACAGGCAAGTTCAGGATAAAATCATATGGGTTTAATTTTATACATTTTCTGTTATAATTATAATCAGTTTAAAAGATCACGGGCAGCAGCGATCCACAGGAGGAGTTATGCGTATTTCAAGACAAAACAAAATACTTGAACTCATAGAAAAGAACGAGATAGAGACTCAGGATAAGCTTGCGGCTATGCTTGCTCAGCACGGCTATGAAGTTACCCAGGCCACTATTTCCAGAGACATCAAAGAGCTTCAGCTGATCAAGACCCTTGCTCCCTCCGGCAGATACCGCTATTCCGTCTCCACAAATCAGGGGGCTCCCATTTCCGACAGGCTGTCGAATATTTATCGGGAGACCGTGCGCTCTATAGATTATTCCGGCAACATCGTGCTTATGAAGACCCTTTCAGGATGTGCCAATGCGGCGGCGGAAACCCTGGACAGTCTGGATCTTGAGCACGTGATAGGATCCGTGGCGGGAGACAATACCATCCTGCTGGTAGTCGACGATCCGGAGAATTCTCCTGCCGTCGTCAAACATCTGAATTCGCTTTTAGACAAATAACCCGGAGGATCCGGTTCCGGACAAGTAACTGCGATGATCCAAAGAATAGAAATCAAGAATTTTGCCATCATTGAAGATGTTGGAATCGATTTTCACGATGGACTGAATATCGTTACCGGCGAAACAGGAGCCGGTAAATCAATCGTCATCCAGGCAGTCAGTCTGGCTCTTGGAAGCCGGGCAGACACTGCCTTCGTACGCACGGGCAGCGATAAAGCCCTCGTCCAGATGGTGGCCGATTACGATGGCGATGAATACATCATAACCCGTCAGGTCTCTTCTTCAGGACGTAATTTATGCAAAATCAACGGAGAGATCGTTACCCTAGCCCAGCTTTCCGCCCTCTGCCGAAAGCTTGCTGATATCCACGGGCAGTACGATCATCAATCACTTCTCGATCCCGAAGAGCATATCAAGCTACTGGACAGATACGGAAGCAGAGACATTGCTCCAATCAAAGAGAAGACGGCTCGCTCCTATGAGGAGTATTCCCGCGTAAAAAAACAGCTTAAAGATCTGGAGACGCGTCTTGCGGAAGATCTGAGGCAGCAGGATTTCATTGCCTTTGAATACAATGAACTGAAGGAGGCTCAGCTGAGAAGCGGAGAAGATGGGGAGCTGGAAGAACAGATAGCGCTGCTGCAAAACAGCGAGCAGATTTTTGAGGATCTTTCCATGGCATACTCACTGTCCGAAGAGAGCGACTACGCCGTCCTTCCTTCAATGAAGAAGATCATGGATCATCTGGCTTCCGCAGGCAAATGGTCAGAAGGTCTCTCCGCTCTTTCGGAAAGAATGAACGACATCTACTATGAATTCGAAGATGTCTGCTCGGACATCAGAGAGAACAGAGATGGAGCGGTTTTCTCACCGGAGGAGCTGGACAGAGCCATAGGCCGTCTGGATCTGCTAAGCAGGCTGAAGCAGAAACATGGAAAAACAATAGACGAGCTTATCGACTACAGGGACGATCTGCTCCTTCGCATGGACAATGTGTCAGATTCCGACCAGCTTAAAGAAGAGCTCAAAAAAAAGCTGGCAGACCTGTCTGCCAAACTTGAAAGGGACTGCCGGGAGCTCACCGATGTCCGCCGTAAGACCGCGGAAGTTCTGGAAGAGAAAATCTCCAGGGAACTGGATGAGCTCAACTTCAACAACAGCAATTTCTCTGTGAGCTTCACCGAAGCCCCGGACTACTCTCCGGAAGGAAAGGACAATGTTGAATTCCTGATCAGCACCAACCGTGGAGAAGCTCTTAAACCCCTTGCCAGGATCGCATCCGGCGGAGAGATGTCCAGGATCATGCTGGCATTCAAAAGCATAATCGGCGATTACGACAGCATCCCCACCATGATCTTCGATGAGATAGACAGCGGGATCAGCGGTGTCGCAGCCAGCGTAGTCGGAAAAAAACTAAAGGATATTTCCGGCAACCACCAGATCATCTGCATCACCCACCTTCCCCAGATCGCATCCCAGGGTAAGCATCACTACCGCATAAGCAAAGACAGCGATGACACCATGACATACACCCATGTTGATGAGCTCACCCCGGAAGACCGCGTCACGGAGATCGCCCGCCTCCTTGGAGGCTCCAATGTCACTGAGGCGACCATTCAGACAGCCAAAGATCTGCTGAGTTCATAGGGCAGGCTCCGGCATCCGTAAGATTCCGGCATCCCTAAGACTCCGGCATCCGTAAGGTTCCGGGCAATATATAAATGTCGTTAAAAAAGAGGCTGATACACCAACCGGTGCTTCAGCCTCTTCTTACTGTTTGTTTAAATTACTCCTCTTCTGCG
>CADBRY010000023.1 GCA_902797195.1 uncultured Eubacteriales bacterium | reverse complement strand
TTAAAGGCAATGGAGGGAACGAATGGGAAAGATCATCATCGAAAGAGATAGAGGAGACATAAAGGGACTTCACGTGATCACGCCTCACAGATACGGTGACAGCAGGGGTTGGTTTATGGAGATCTATAACCGGGCAGACCTCCTTGCCGAAGGACAGGATTACTCATTTGTGCAGGACAATCAATCACTTTCAACAAAAGGTGTTTTAAGGGGAATGCACTTTCAGAGGAACTATCCCCAGGCCAAACTCATCAGGGTCACAAGAGGAGTGGAATTTGACGTTGTTGTGGATCTCAGGGATGGCTCTTCGACATACGGCAGTTGGCATGGAGAGATACTCAGCGCCGATAACGCCAGACAAATGCTCGTTCCCAAGGGGTTTGCACATGGATTTCTTACATTGAGCGATTACGCTGAATTCAATTACAAATGTGATGATTATTATCATCCGGATGATGAAGGAGGTTTTGTCTGGAATGACCCGACTGTTGGGATAGAGTGGCCGGTTATCCAGCTGAAAAACGGAACAGCGGGCCTTCAGGACGGAACAGAGCTCATACTCTCGGAGAAGGACATAAATCTTCCGAGGCTTTAGACATGGTTAGTAGTTACAGCGCAGAAGACCATGCATTCGCACTATGCGCATATGGTGAAAACATATTTCTGGAACAGTGCATAGACTCACTTTTAAACCAAAGCGCCAGGAGCAGGATCATTATCTTCACATCAACTCCCAATGAACATATAGCAGATCTCACAGAAAAATACGATCTGCCCCTTGTCGTGCACAGGGATGCAAAAGGCATAGATGACGACTGGAATTTCGCGTACGAACAAACTGATGCAAAGTTGGTGACACTGGCGCATCAGTATGACATTTATTATCCCGATTATCTGAAAGAGATATTGAAGCACGCCAACTCATCTGACGATCCGATGATAGTCTTCACGGCCTATCATGAACGGCAGTTTTGTTTATATACCGCAGGCCATGATGGCTCACCGCATATACGAAGATTCAGTTACGAATAAAATGATAGGAAGCGGAAGAGATGATAGAGGAGATTGACAGCTGTGAACAGAAAACTAAGCATAGTGATACCATGCTATAATGAGAAAGAGAATATACGCGCCATAGTCGATGCGGTTCTGGCTTCACCAATAGAGGACAAAGAGCTGATAATCGTAGATGACTGCTCTACGGATGGAACCAGATCAGTGCTGAAAAATGAGATCGAACCATTGGTGAGCAGGATAATATATCACAGGACGAATCAGGGAAAAGGCGCTTCACTCAGAACAGGATTCAGACATGCCACGGGAGAAGTGGTGATAATACAGGACGCAGACATGGAATACGATCCCGGAGATTATCCTAGGGTCGTCGATCCGATATTTGATGGTAAAGCGGATGTGGTTTACGGATCAAGATTCCTGAAACAAAGGAGAAAGGGCTATTTGGTAAACAGACTCGCGAATCAAATGCTCACAGCACTGTCAAATGGATTCACGCATCAGAAGCTTACAGACATGGAAACGTGCTACAAGGCGTTCAGAAGAGATATAATACAGTCCATCGAGATAGAGGAGAACCGGTTCGGATTTGAGCCGGAGATCACCGCTAAGATCTCAAAAAAAGGGATCAGGATAATGGAGGTCCCGATTTCCTACGACCCAAGAAGCATGAAGGATGGGAAGAAAATAGGCGTCAAGGATGGGCTGAGAGCCATATATGTAATATGCAGATATCACTGATACTTGATTTTGTAAAAAAAGAATCAAAGCCCCTCTTCTCATATCTATGCGTAGGGGGTTGTGCCGCATTGGTGGAATGGCTGTTTTTTGCATTGCTGGCAAATGTTGCGGGAATCAATTACCTGGTGGCAACAGCCGTATCCTTTATTTTTTCCACGGCTTCCAATTGGATCCTGGGCAGGCTCTGGGTTTTTAGAAAAAGCGATGCATATAAAGGCAAGACCCTGATTGAGGGGATCCTTATATACGCCGTAAGCGGGATCGGCCTGCTCTTTAATTTAGGACTTATGTACATGTTCGTTTCAGTGCTGGATATGAACTCACCTATCAAAAAAGTTGTATCAAAGATCATATCGACGGGCATTGTTTTTTTCTGGAATTACTGTGCAAGAAGGTTTTTTATTTACCGTAGTGATCAATAAAAAAGAGGAGTCAGAATTTGAAGATTACAGTTGTGGGCATAGGGTATGTAGGTCTGGTCACAAGCGCATGCCTTGCGGATTATGGAAACGATGTGTTCTGCGTTGATGTGGACGAGGAGAAGATCTCCTCCCTCGGAGCAGGCAGGATGCCGATATATGAGCCGGGATTGGAGTATCTGGTCAGTTATAATATGGAGGCAGGCAGGCTCACATTCACGACGGATCTGAAGAAAATGCTTGCTCAGTCTGAGCTCTGTTTCATTGCCGTCGGAACTCCTATGGAGGACGACGGTTCTGTAGATCTTGGATATGTTATGGATGTGGCAAGGGATATCGGAAGATACATGGATCATCATATGTATGTGATAAATAAATCAACGCTCCCTGTTGGTACAGCCATCAAAGTCAGAGATCTGATACAGGAACAGCTGGATTTGAGAGGAGCGGATATCACATTTGACGTCATATCAAACCCTGAGTTTCTAAAGGAAGGGGACGCGGTAGCAGACTGCTCAAGACCTGACAGGATCATTATCGGAACAGACAGCGATAAGGCTGCAGAAGTCATGAGACAGCTGTATATCCCCTTCGTAAAAAACACCGAAAACATCATATTTATGGATGTTGCAAGTGCAGAGATGACCAAATACGCAGCAAATGCGATGCTGGCGACCAAGATCTCATTTATGAATGAAATCTCAAATATCTGTGAACTCGTCGGAGCGGACATCAACAAGGTGAGAATCGGAATCGGAAGCGATCGCAGAATAGGCTATCAGTTCATATATGCCGGATGTGGATATGGAGGAAGCTGTTTCCCAAAAGATATCCGGGCTTTGATAAAGACTGCCGAAGAAAAAGGATGCGGCTGCAGAATACTAAAGTCCGTAGAAATGGTAAATGATGCCCAGAAATCTGTTCTGACTCAGAAGATAGTAAAACGATTTGGAGAGGACCTGTCCGGCAGATGTTTCGCTGTATGGGGATTGTCTTTTAAACCGGGCACCGATGACATGCGCATGGCACCTGCAATAACGACGATAAATGAAATAACAGAAAGAGGAGGCCGGATAAAGGCCTACGATCCAAAAGCGATGAACATGGCCAAATATAATTTTCTGAAAGATAATGATGCTGTGGAGTACTGTGAAAGCAAGTATTCAGCCGTAACGGATTCGGATGCAATGATACTTGTAACCGAGTGGAAGGAGTTCAGAAATCCGGACTTTGACGAAATCAGGCGCCGGCTTAAGACCCCGATCATTTTTGATGGAAGAAATCAATATGATTCCGATAATATGGAACTCATGGGGTTTGAGTATTATCAGATCGGAGTGGCAGACAGGGCGGTGAAGTCATGAAGAGAGCGCTTGTGGCAGGCGGAGCAGGATTTATAGGATCGCATTTATGTGACAGATTAACAGAGGAAGGCATGTCTGTGATCTGCGTCGATAATCTGTATACCGGAAGAAAAGAAAATATAGAACATCTGATGGGCGACCCGTCTTTCAGGTTCATTGAACATGATATAAGAAAACCCTTGTCCATCGATGCGGACTGTATATACAACCTGGCGTGTCCGGCATCACCAAAGCATTATCAGAAGGATCCCATAATGACGGCACAGACAAACACCCTGGGGGTGATGAATATGCTGGAACTGGCAAAAGCAAATGATGCCAGGATCCTTCAGGCAAGCACATCCGAAGTTTACGGTGATCCGGTCAAGCATCCGCAGCCGGAAGAATACAGAGGGAATGTCAATCCCACAGGGATCAGAGCCTGTTATGATGAAGGAAAGAGAATGGCGGAGACCCTGTTCTTTGACTACCATAGGGAGTACGGCACCGACATAAGGGTGATACGGATATTCAACACCTATGGACCGAGAATGAATCCCGAAGACGGAAGGGTCGTATCGAATTTCATAGTTCAGGCCATTAAAGGAGATGACATAACCATATACGGAGACGGGTCACAGACCAGAAGCTTCTGCTACGTGGATGATCTGATCGATGGAATGCGCATGATGATGGACACGGACGGGACAACAGGACCTGTGAACCTTGGAAATCCCGAGGAGATCAGGATATTGGATCTTGCGAAAAAAATAACAGAGATGACGGGCTCGACATCTGAGATAATCTATTTTCCGCTGCCATGTGACGACCCGTCAAAACGAAGACCATCGATATATAAGGCATGGGAACAACTGGGATGGAAACCTGCCGTCGATCTCGATGAGGGATTGAAAAAAACCATCGGGTATTTCAATACCGTACTGAAGCGGTCAGAGCTATAGAGAACACAGAATTGACGTGATGGACAGAACCGTCGTTGGAGAAAAAATCGAAAAGAACACAGGACACCGTACAGGCAGAATGATCGCTGTAACATGTCTGCTGGCTGCAGGGTTGGCGTTATTGCTTTGTGTGTACCAATCCGGCATCCTTTTTAACTGCAACGTTGCAGACATGGCCGCAGATCGTTTCGGGACCAGAAGATTCGGTGAGTTCTTTGTTTGTTTTGAAGTGGCATTGCTGTTCTGCACAGCGATGGGAAAAGAGAAACTGTTCAGATTCAGATATCCCATCGCGGCTGTATGCTTCATTGTGTGCGTGGCGCTTGAAATAACGGGATCATCCATCGGATGCTTTGCGGGAGAAACAGAAAAAAATCTGCTCCTTGGGATCTCAAGACAGATCAGATCTGATGAATGGGCAATACTGACGCCTATGACATGGTCACAGTATATGGATCCGGCCGGGAAGTTTTCCTACTTCAATTCAGTGATAGGGGCATCGAGTACAGACGTATTTATTGAATACGGATTGCCGATCTATACTCCACTGATGGTCTTCAAACCCTTTCTCATAGGATATCTGTTCCTGCCGGTAGCAAAAGGTATGGCCTTTTTCTGGTGTGGCAGACTGATAGCGCTGTTGATGGTTTCTTTTGAGTTTGGACGGCTTATTACAAAGGATAACAGACTGCTGTCTCTGGTCTATTCCGTTATGGTGGCGTTCTCGCCATGTGTACAATGGTGGTTTGCGATCAACGGATTCGTTGAAATGCTGATCTTTTCCCAGTTATCCATAATCTGTCTGGACAGGTATCTAAAGGACGGCGATCCATGGAAGCGTCTTATCTATACTGCCGTTATCGGCATATGTGCAGGAGGCTATGCACTCACCATGTATCCGGCATGGATGATTCCCCTTGCATATGTCCTGGCGGGATGCATAATATGGACATTCTATGTGAACTATAAGCAGGGGACAATAAAGAGGATCGGCAGGATCGACCTGCTTTCGATCATCTTCGTTGCCTTTCTTCTGACGATTTCCGCCCTGTATGTATATGATACTTCTAAAGAAACCATCGCAACCATTGCGAATACCGTATATCCGGGACATCGTACAGATACCGGAGGGCTCTCTTTGCCGGGTGATCTGTTTGGTTTCATCCCCTCCATATGGTATTCTGTCAGGGTCGTTGCAGATTATGCCGGAGTAAATGGCAATGTGTGTGAGTGTGCATTCTTTGTCTGTCTGTTTCCCGCCGGATATATATTCTTCTTCCATAGACTACTGAAAAAAAAGAAGGACGCCCTATGCACGATCATGGTGATCATAAGCGCGTTTCTGTTATTATATTCTCTGATCGGGTTGTCGGAAACGGCTGCAACGGTTTCGCTGCTCAAGTACTCCAAATCCGGCAGGACACTTGTCATATGGGGGTTTGCAAATGTCATATTGCTGATACGGCTTATTGCTCTATACTCAGAGGAAAGGGACGTATCGGAATCGTGCAAAGGCAAAAGCCGCAGGCCTGCAGCCCGGCTTATATCCTGCGCGGTGATGGGCGGTATGGCGATCTTGGGCATATGGGCGGCTTATGGATCAAATGAAGGCTACTATAACAAATACATGATAATAATAGAAGCCTTGCTTTTCATTCCGCTTTATTGCCTGCTATGCGACCCTCGCAGACACGCAAACACCTTGTTTGCAATACTCATGATATCCGTATGCATGATCTCATGCGCATTGGCCAACCCGGTAAGAATGGGGGTGGATGATATCACTGAGAACGCGAATGTGCAGATGATCAAACAGGTAGTCGAAAAGGACCCGGAAGCCATCTGGATCGTCGAGGGTGATGAGTTCCCGGGAGCCAATACCCCGCTGCTGGCAGGGGCAAGGACGATAAACTGTACGAATATATATCCTAACCTGAAAAGGTGGAGAAAGATCGACCCCGAAGGAGCGCATGAGGTTTGCTACAACAGGTATGCTGCTATCATACGTGTGAGCAGGGAGAACAATGATACCGGGAATCTGAAGTTTATCCTGTACAATGACCTTGCGTATGCCGTCATCCTGACAGATGAGGAGATGAGGTCACTTGGGACGAAATACATATTGTCAAAAAATGAACTTTCGGGAGACAGTTTGAAGCCTGTTACAACAAATGGATCGTACAACGTATACGAATTCCGGTAGGCATATACCGGAGGTACTTTACTATCGAAGAGATGCTGATGTATGTTCAGAGGAGTGACGTGGGGATAGCCATGTTTCCATGAGATCCCCAAAGCACATATGAGAACACGGGACGATACAAGGAACAGAATATGAAGATAATAGTGACGGGAGCTGCCGGACAGCTTGGCAGCGATGTAATAAAAGAAGCTGAAAAAAGAGGACATACGGTTATTGGTCTGGACAGGGAAATGACAGACGATCTTCCTGCCGCTGACGATTTTCCTGTGACTGACGATCGCCTCAGACCGGAAGAAGGAGAGACTGTTTTTCGCAGTATAGATATCACAGACAGGCAGGGCGTACAGAAGGTCATTGCCTTTTACAGACCCGATGCAGTGATCCACTGCGCGGCATGGACGGCCGTCGATGATGCGGAGGAGCCGGGCAACAGAGACGCGGTTTATGATATCAATGTGAACGCAACGAGATATATCGCGGAAGCATGCAGAGATGCCAGATGTCCAATGATGTATGTAAGCACCGACTACGTGTTTGACGGAGAGGGCGTGGACCCATGGGATCCGGATAAAAGAGATTTTGCCCCTCTCAATTACTACGGTGAGAGCAAGCTTGGAGGTGAAACAGCCATAGCGGAGATCCTCGATAATTTCTTCGTTGTACGCACTTCATGGGTCTTCGGGGCCATGGGGAATAATTTTGTAAAGACAATGCTGAGGGTTGGATCGACCCGTAATGAGGTGCGCGTGGTATGCGATCAGATCGGGACGCCTACATATACTCCGGATCTGGCAAAACTTCTCATAGACATTATCCGGTCGGATCGTTACGGATACTACAATGCCAGCAACGAAGGCGGGTATATCAGCTGGTACGACTTCACATGTGAGATTTACAGACAGGCCGGTCTGGATACTGAGGTGATACCGGTCACTACGGAGGAGTACGGCCTGAGCAAGGCAAAGAGACCAAAGAACTCTCGCCTTTGCAAGAAGAAACTCGTCGAGAACGGCTTCAATCTGCTTCCCGCATGGCAGGACGCATTGGGGAGATTTCTGAAGGAGATCTGCCACGGGCAACCGGGACAGTTATGATATGATCATTGGAATGCTTTCAGCGGGACGATGATATAGACCTTGAAGAGGTCTGTGACGAGATGGCGGACGTGTATTCATATCTTATCATACTGGCGGACAGGCTTGATGTTGACCTGGATGATATCGCCTTTGCAAAACTCGAAAAAACAAATTAAAACGCATCGGCTCCAGGCTGGTTTGACCCAGGAAGAGCTGGCCGAAAAGTGCAATCTGACAACCGAGTATCTTTCTAAGATAGAAAATGGCAAAGTTCATCCTACGATAAGTACCCTGGCCAATATATGCGAACTCCTTGATTTTGATATGTCGGAGCTGTTCTCCGGGGTCATTGTCGGTCTTTCCAACTACAGGAACGAAAATGCGGTTTCCAGAACCAGTTGACAGGGTTCCCTAAAGGACTAGGCCTGCGGCCGTCGCGACTCCCCTATCGAGTACCAACAAGGATGTGCAGTTTCAACAAAAATTCACACATCCTCTTTTTAGTATTTCGACATCAGTTCCGTCAATAGTCCCCCATCAATATTCCCGCCGGATAACACCAATGCGATGTTAGTGCCGCCGATTCGTTCAGCATGATCCATGGCCGCAGCGATGGTCAGTGCGCTGGACGGCTCCACGATGTACTTCTCCTGCTTGGCCATGAAGCTGACTGCCCGGGCAGCGCTCTCTTCGCGGATCTCGATCAGATCATCACAGTAATCCTTAAGAAGCGCATAGGACAGCGCTCCCACTCCGCCCACAACGGCATCGCAAATGGTCTCTCCGATCGGATATTCTTCATAGCACACTCCATCCTCATAGGACTTGATCATGGCCGGGCAGGCTTCCGTCTGCACACCAACGATTCGGATACCAGGCTTGATTGCCTTTGCAGCAACGGCGATCCCCGTCGACAGTCCGCCGCCGCCCACCGGAATAACGATGGTGTCGATGTCCGGATTCTGATTCAGTATCTCGATGGCGATGGTCCCCTGTCCGCCGTATATTTTCGGATCATCATAGTAGGCATCGATATATGTCATGCTGCTTTCTTCGATGTATTTCATGCCCAGAGCATGGGCCTCATCGTAATTGGCGCCCATCTGCAGCACGTGTCCGCCGAAGTACTCGATCCGTTCCACCTTGCTTTTCGGCGCAGTTTCCGGAACGATGATCTCCGCATTCTCGATCCCGAGCAGGCTGGCAGCATAGCTGACGGAGCTGCCGTGATTGCCGGAGCTGATGGTGCAGACGCCCCTTTGCTTTTCCTCTTCGGTCAGGGTCAGCATCTTGTTCAGGGCTCCGCGGACCTTGAAGCTCTTCACCGGCTGAAACGATTCAAGCTTAAAAAAGTAGTTCCTGCCGTTGCCGCCCAGATAGAACGACGGCTCCAGCGGCGTATACTTCAGGTACTGCCCGATCCTTTCGTGGG
>CADBRY010000022.1 GCA_902797195.1 uncultured Eubacteriales bacterium | reverse complement strand
TTGGATGAGAAACCCGCTCTGTATTTTAATGTGAATTATCTCAACGTCAAAGATTCTTTTTTGGAAAGGATCAGGCAGACGGAAGTCTTTGACCACGTAGTGGGCATTACCGCCAGAGGTGACCTTGCGGAGTTCATATCGGAGCTTAACAAGACAAGAGACTTTACTCCTGAAGAAGTCGATGAAGTAGGAAACTCTATTTTTGAGAAACACCTGGAACCTTATTACGGAGAGCTGTTCAAGGATGCGGATTTTGACGACACCGTATATATCTACAACGACTTCCAGTGGTATTCGTATTATGTGAACAAACACTTTGACGACATTGTAGGTGTTGAGGACGGTTATGGGTCCCTTGAGCAGCAGCTGAAGATACATAAATATAAGGGAGATCAGGAACTGGTGGTCAAATTCCTGGGAAAATACTATCCCGAGCCCCTGTACAAGTCTCCCAAGATACACAAGATAATCAGCAGCAAGGATTTTGATACCCTGCCTGATGAATATAGAGCGATGCTTCAGATCCGTGACTTCATGGACATAGTCGAAGAAAACAGAAGCAAGTTCAGGGACGCTATGCTTCACATTTTCGATATGACCGATTATGAGATCGAGAATAACAGCGTCCTGGTTCTCGGCCAGCCCATGTCCAGAGCAATGTATTGCAACGCCATAGAAGAGTACATGTTCTATCGGGATGCCCTGAGGGAAGAAGTAAAAAAGGGTAACACCGTGTACTTCAAGGGCCATCCTGCAGAAACGGTACCGTCGGCTCTTTATGAAGAGGAGGGGGTACATATACTGCCAAAATCCTTCCCCGTTGAACTTCTGAACTATAAGGACTGCGTCATAGACAAGGCGATCACCTTCGGATCCACGGGGATAAACAATATGGAGTGTGTTCGTTCCTTTGAAAAGTTCTATGATAAGGAGAATCCCGATGCGGGGGAGATCAACGCATTTCTTGTTGATCGTGTAAAGGACAGCGAAATAATCATAGATTTTTATTTTATAGTGAGAGAGCTCACTTTGGAGTCCTACATGGATGTCTACAGCTGTATGATCCCTGGAAATCACCTTAACCAGAGGATCCATGTGCTCGTGGAGCCGGAACTGGAAGAAGAGGCGAAGCAGTTCTTTTCCATCCGCAACCTTGAGAAAAACGCCAGGACTTACAAGAAAAAAACTGCTGTCAACGGGATCTGCATCAATGAGAGAAATATAGACCTTATATTGGAGCAGAAAAGACAGCTTCAGTCCCCTGAGGTCATAGTATGTTCCGATCTCGAATCCGATGACGAACTTTTGAAGATTGCAGGAGAGCACCATTCTGATTTTGATTATATGATGGTCGTGGAGGAGGAGAACCTTATGTTTTCTCCCATGAGGAATATCTGGAAGGAACTGAAATTGACAGTTCGCCCTGGATTGTTCTTCCAGAGGTTCTCCAGGATCGAAAACAGGAAGAGACGGTTCCCATGGGTGCCCCTGTCACCTGATTATTGTGACAACGTTTTTTATCCCGAGATAAGAAACACTGTATGGCACAGGGTGGCTGTGGAACGTATGCTCCAGGTTCCTGAGATCGAAAGGGTAGACGTTTTGTTCAGAAGCGAGTTTTATCCCGCGAAGAAGTTTTCAAACGACCTGTTCGTTCCCTCAAAGGCAATTCTTTCAGTGGAAAATGGACTGGAGTATTACGGTGGAAGAGTCAGAGAACTTGTGGAGATATGCAACAAGGGCATCTATGAAGGGTTCGAGGAGGAAAAGGATCAGATAATCGCATATTATGCGGCCTTGGAGCTTGGAAAATACATGGACTGGAAGGAAATGTCCGACGGGTTCAACGACAATGATGCCATGATGGAGTTCATAGAAGAATCAAAGGTTTCCGATAGAATAGCAAGCATGATAATCGCCACATACTGCTCCACGCTGATCTATGAGAAGAGATCTCGCTATCAGCTCAGCCACGGACCAAACGTTGACAGGGAGAGGTTCTTAAGAGGAACCATAGGTATGTCCCGCAGGATGATCCGCGGTGCACAGATGATCAAAAAGACCCGCGAAATGTTCGGGAAAAAACGCAGGTAAAACACTATGAAGAGTTTTGTGGTCCAGACATACTATCAGCTCATGCATTCAGTGGCAATGGCACTCACTTTTGATGAAAAGCCTATGCTTTACTTTGCCATGCGGTACCTTGATGTGGATGAGGAGTTCCTGGACAGGATCAGAAGCACGGGCGTATTCGCACAGGTGGTGGGCATAACCAAAAGAGGAGACCTGACTGAATTCATCGCAGAGCTTGATAAAACCAAGGGGATGAGCGGGGATGAAGTAGAGGACCTTGGAAGCGCTCTATTCGATAAATATCTTGAGCCATACTTTGGGGATCTATTCAAGGATGCGGACAAGAAGGACGACATATTCATCTACAACGACTATCACTGGTATTTCTATTACGTGGCAAAACACTTCAATAGTATTATCGGTGCGGAAGACGGATATGCTTCCTTGACCCAGCAGCTAAAGGTCCATAAATTCGCGGGAGACAGGGAACTTGTTAAGCCTTTCCTTGGCAAATACTATCCGGTTCCGGGCTTCCGTCATACAAAAATCAAAGAGATAATCAGCAGCCGAGATTTCGAAGACCTTCCCGAGGACATCGAGAACAAGGTGAAAGTTATCGATTTCAACGATCTTGTGGCTGAAAACAGCGAAGCTTTTAAGAATGCCATAAACACTGTGTTCCAGACTGAGGATCTTCAGGTAAAGGATTACGATGTGCTGTTTTTGGCCCAGCCTCTGGCAAGGTCAACTTATTGCCTTTCCATAGAAGAGTACCTGCTTAATAAAAAAATTATCGGACGGGAATTAAGCAAAGGCAACAGAATATGTTTCAAATCCCATCCCGCTGATTCCATCGACAGCAGGTTCTACGAGAGAGAAGGTGTCAGAGCGCTGCCGGGGACATTCCCCGTGGAGGTTCTCAACTACAAGGACTGTGAGTTTGATAAGACCTTGAGCTTTGGATCCACAGGCGTTGAGACCCTTTCCTGTTCCAAGTCAACAGAGCTTATATTCGGCGATCGCAATGCGGAGAGGAAGGAAGTAGAGAATATAATCAAAAATGAAGTCAAGGATGAAAAGGCCGTCATCCACATCT
>CADBRY010000021.1 GCA_902797195.1 uncultured Eubacteriales bacterium | reverse complement strand
TTGTGAGTTGGTGTTCCGTGACGGGCTCGAACCGCCGACCTATTGGTTGTGACCCAATCGCTCTCCCAGCTGAGCTAACGGAACCGGTGAGATGAGTATAACACAGATATGGATGGTTTTGGAGAAAAATAAATATTATAAATTTTCAAAAAACTCTTGCATTTACTTTAATGCGGTGCTACAATATAGACAACCAAAGAGGAAGGGGAAGCCCGGATCTTAGGTTAACAGATAGAAAAGGCCGAAGCGAGCGGGAGACGGAGTGGCCCGAACCAGCAGGAGCTCACAGGAAGCCGGAGGATGGATGAAGTATCGTACCGGAGGAAATAAAGAGAGTGAGCCGGCAGGACAGAAGGTCTCAGGATAACGAAGCAAGCGGAGTCCGCAAGAAAGAGGTGAGTCCACCAGAAGTGCAAATTGTAACAAACGAAAGATAACGGCCGTGGAATGTTGTGAAACAGGAAGCGGTCGTTATCAGTTGAAAGACAAATGAGGACTGATAAAGACTAATGAGGACTGATATGGAGATCACCAGAGACACGAAAGTAATGGACATCATGAATGAATACCCGTGGATAAAAGGGGAGGTCATGAAGATCGACGATAAGTTCAAGGTGCTTGATACACCCCTTGCGAAGATCATACTAAAAAAGGCGACCATCGCCGATGTGAGCGAAAAATCGGGAATAGATGAAGGGACCATAATCGAAACCATTACCAACATCATAGAGAATCATCAGGATTAGGCGCTGAAAGCCCGGGGAAGCCATCCGTGGTGTTAGCTTTAACTAACGCAACATAGTTATTTTAAATGGTCGATTATGGCCATTTTTTGTTGTCTTTCCACTCCAAAAACGACTAATTTGCTATCTTGATTTGTGGTCCTGATTTATAGTGACAAAATAATAACAATCTTGTATTCTATGCTTGACATAATAATAACAATCTGCTCAAAAGTTGTTTCAGTGATCGAATAGGAGAGTGCTATGTGTGACAAGTGCGCAAAAGAAATGGAGATGAAGCTCAAGGCGATCATCGACAAGCACAAGGACAGCCGCGGCGCATTGATCCCGGTCCTGCACGAGGCGCAGGAACTGTACGGGTATCTGCCGCTGGAGGTGCAGAGGACGATTTCCGAGGGGCTTGGTATCTCGCTGGCTGAGGTTTACGGCGTGGTGAGTTTTTACACGCAGTTTTCCATCAATCCAAAAGGTAAGTATCAGATCAGTGTCTGTATGGGAACTGCCTGTTACGTCAAGGGAGCCAATGAGATTCTGAATAAGTTCAGGACCAGGCTGTCCATAGACGTGGGCGAGTGCACCGAGGACGGCAGGTATTCTCTTGAGGCCTGCCGGTGTATAGGAGCCTGCGGTCTTGCTCCCGTGGTCACGGTAAACGACGAAGTGTTCGGCAAGCTGTTGCCCGACGATGTGGACGGTATCATCAACAAGTTTGATGCTATAGAAGGGGAGGTGTGATCATGGCCAAAACTGCAGCAGAAATCCAAAAGATCCGCGAGAGAATGCATGAGAATCTTATGATCCGCCTCGATCCAAAGGCAACGCCCACTGAAGAAGGCGGACGCATGCATATAATGGTCTGCGGAGGAACCGGTTGTACATCCTCAAGTTCCATGCAGATACTTTCTGAATTGGAGAGGAGGATCAGCGAGGCGGGCATGGCAGATGAGATCAAGGTAGTCAAGACCGGCTGCTTTGGACTTTGCGCACAGGGCCCCATCGTGATGGTCTATCCGGATCACATAATGTACACCCTTGTGGAGCCCGACGACGTTGAAGAGATATTCGAAAGCCATGTAAAGGGCGGCGAACCGGTCAGAAGACTGGTTGCAGGAGACAAGGATGCGGAGGAGATAGAGAACGCTCTGGAAAATGTGGACTTTTTCTCCCGTCAAATGCGTATCGCTCTCAGAAACTGCGGAGCTATAAATCCGGAGAACATTGATGAATATATAGCGAAAGACGGATATAAGGCCATAGAAAAATGCATAACTGAAATGGATCCGGAAGAGGTTGTGGACCTTATAAAAGCTTCGAACCTTAGAGGCCGGGGAGGCGCAGGATTCCCAACAGGCGTGAAGTGGGGGTTTGCGGCTGCCCAGCAGACTCATGAAAAATACGTCTGCTGTAATGCCGACGAAGGTGACCCGGGCGCATTTATGGACCGTTCCGTC
>CADBRY010000020.1 GCA_902797195.1 uncultured Eubacteriales bacterium | reverse complement strand
GCGGAAGCTCACGCGGCTTCCGCTAAATTCGAAGGTTGAGTTAGTTAAAACTAATTAGTTACATCTAATGAAGGAGGGTAATATGTCTGGCATTATCGAGACTATAACAAATGGAAGAAAAGGTATCGCCTGGTTCCTGGGTGGCGTGCTCATGGGTACGGCAGGGATAAAGATCCTGACCAGCCGCGACGCCAGAAAGGTCTATGTTCAGGGAACGGCTGCAGCTTTGAGAGGCAAGGAAGAAGTGATGACAACCGCAACTACCCTTAGGGAAAACTGCGAGGACATCTATGCAGAGGCTCAGGCCGTAAACGAAAAAAGAGCCGCTTCAGACGCCGCCGGGGAAGTGATCATCGAGGACACTTCGGAGGCAAAAGCCTAACAGGTGAATAAGAATGAAATGCATAATCAAAGCTGAACTTCCGGGACGCATACGGGTCCATGCCCATATGGACAGAATGTCACTGGAAGATGCAGATGTGTTGGAGTATTATCTTCTGAACACAGCCGGCGTGAATACGGTAAAGGTCTACGACCGGACATGTGACGCAGTCATCACCTACTCCTGTGACCGGTCCGCCGTGATCGACGCACTTGCGGGTTTTTCTTTCACTGATGCAAAGGCAATGGATCTTGTTCCGGAACACACGGGCAGAGCCATCTCCCGAATGTATCAGAACCGCCTGGTGGCACACATAGCAAAGCGATACTTATTTACAAATCTGCTTCCCCATAATTTCAGACTGGCTCTGACAGTGTTTCGTGCGATCAGCTACGTTCGCGCAGGTCTCGGCGCGCTCTTTTCACGCCGTCTGAATGTGGATGTTCTTGACGCTTCAGCCATAACGGCATCCATCCTCAGAGACGACCACGATACCGCATCATCGGTCATGTTCTTACTGGGCGTTGGAGAGATCATGGAAGAGTGGGTGAGAAAAAAATCCATCACAGATCTTGCGGATATGATGTCCCTTAATGTGGACAAGGTCTGGCTGAGCTCAAAGGACGGAGAGGTCCTCATTCCCGTATCGGATGTGTGCGCGGGAGATGAGATCATCGTACGCACAGGAAACATGATACCCCTTGATGGAAAAGTGATCTCCGGGGAGGCAATGGTCAACCAGGCTTCCATGACAGGTGAGTCCATGCCCGTCAGAAAAACTGCGGGCAGTTACGTATACGGAGGCACCGTTATAGAAGAAGGCGAGTGCAGAGTCTGCGTGGATAAAGCATCGGGAAGCGGACGCTACGACCGTATCGTTAAGATGATAGAAGAGTCGGAAAAACTGAAATCCGAAACGGAAGCCAGAGCCGCAAACCTTGCGGATAAACTGGTCCCCTTCAGTCTTCTGGGAACCGTGGTTTCCTATGCTCTCACGAGAAATGTGAATACCGCAATGGCATTTCTAATGGTGGATTACTCATGTGCACTGAAACTCACCATGCCTCTTGCAGTCATGTCTGCCATGAAGGAAAGCAGCAGACACAAGATATCCGTGAAAGGAGGCAAATTCCTGGAAGCTGTTTCAGAGGCGGATACCATCGTATTCGACAAGACCGGAACTCTGACCTATGCCAATCCCAAGGTGAAAATGGTCATCCCCTTTGGAGGCAGCGATGAAGACGAAGCCCTCAGACTTGCGGCCTGCCTTGAAGAACACTATCCTCATTCAATTGCAAACGCAGTTGTTGAAGAGGCAAAAAGGCGGGATCTTAAACACGAAGAGCGGCATACATCCGTAGAGTATGTTGTCGCTCATGGAATAACCAGCACCATCGATGGACAGCGGGCTTCCATAGGAAGTTACCACTTCATATTCGAGGATGAAGGGGCAGAGATCAGAGACGAGGACAGAGTTGCCTTTGCACAATTGCCCGAGGAATACTCCCTGCTGTACCTGGCGGTGGACAATAAGCTGGCCGCGGTGCTTTGCATCGAGGACCCCCTTAGAGAGAACGCAAAAGATGTGATCAGCGGTCTAAGAGATGCGGGGTTCAGCAACATCGTAATGATGACCGGTGACAGCGAACGCACAGCCAGACATATCGCAAATCAGGCCGGAGTGGATCAATATATCGCAGAGGTGCTTCCTGAGGATAAGGCGGATTTCATACGCCGGCAAAAGCAAAGGGGAAGCAAGGTCATCATGATCGGTGACGGCATCAACGACTCTCCTGCCCTGTCGGAAGCGGACGTGGGGATCGCTGTGAATTCCGGCGCCGCCATAGCAAGAGAGATCGCCGACATAACCATCGACGAAGATGATCTTGAAAAGCTTATCACACTTCGCAGGATCGCAGATGCACTGATGAAGAGAATACACGGTGATTACAGAGGAATTGTGGCATTCAACACCATGCTTATCGCATTGGGAGCAGGAGGGCTTATTCAGCCCCAGACATCTGCCATGCTCCACAACCTTTCTACCATAGCTATCAGCGGATATAATATGACAAGTCTTTTGGACAAAGGCGAGTAGTCTGATTGAAAAAACGGAGTAGGCTCCCTCGCGGATCCTACTCCTGATCTTTTAGAGCGTCAGTCATGGGGATCTTTCGTATCCGTCTCATCAGAATGATGCTTACGAGTAAATAACAGCAGGTTCCCATTGCAATAAGCAGCGGGATCCCCCAGGGCGCAGCATAAAATGTCATCCATCCATTGAACGACTGCATGAGTATCTGGTACAGCACCTTTATCAGTCTTATCCCCAAAACCCCCGACAAAACCAGGGATATCACCACCATGATGCCGGTGGCGCTGTTGTAAAAACGCCCCGCCTCCCGGTTGGAGTACCCCAGTATCTTAAGCATGGAAATAGCATAGGAGTTTCTGTCCGTGACCAGCTTCGCAAGGAGATATACCATCAGCAAAAACAGCACGATGGAGAAAGCAAGAAACAGTCTGAATGCACCTCCCATGGAATCCTCAAGCTGATTCGATGTTGTGAGCAGATCCTCCTGGGTTATCACGGTGGCGATCTTCGAAGGAGAAATGTCCTCCAGTTCCACATTGCTGAAATATCCCGAGTAGTAGTCCTCCTCAAGATCGAAGATTTTCCTGAACTGATCAATGCTCATAAAGACAGCCAGAGTAGCGGGATAATCGTATTCTCCCGCAGCTGTGAATCTGTATTTCTTTGAAGTGAATTTCTCACCAAGCTCCAGCGCTCCCCCTTTTTCAATGCCGTACTTTTCAAAACAGCCATTGGACAAAAGGGCTTCGTTGCCTTTCAAAGAAGAAAACATCGAGCCCTCCAGATAGGCCGAGTCCTCATCCACTCCGTAGACCGTGATCTCGTCCCCACCGCTGTTTTCCAAAGTGGTCACCGCGTATTTCTCCGCCGAAGCCACATCCGTATCCGCCGGATCCTTCAGTATGTACTGATAATTGCAGAACTGGGAATCCTGTATCGTAGCCTTGAACTGGTGCAGCAGTGGCAGGAAGAGGGATCCAAAAAGAAATATTATGCTGGCCAGAAATATCCCGGCGAAGAGGATCCCGTAGGTGGACTTGTTCTGGAGTATGACCCTCATGCGGTAGCGCAGAGGGAAGCTGATGGATGATGGAAGGCGGGTGGCGCTTGTCTGTTTTTTCCGTTTAAGGTCCCGTCTCAGGAAGGCCAGGGGCGGCAGGGAAAGTGTCCTTCCGATCAGAAGCAGCTCCACTATTATGACCAGAGCCGACGGCACAAGGGT
>CADBRY010000019.1 GCA_902797195.1 uncultured Eubacteriales bacterium | reverse complement strand
TGTGAACGTCATTCTTCACGAGGCAGCCAGAAGGATGTGTGTCCTTACAGGAAACTCCAAAGACGGACTTGGACCCGTATGCTCATCGGGAGACATGCTTTCAAGGGCTGAGATTGTTACGGAAGATATCGACGGAATCACTCAGTGCCTTAACTCATTCACAGCAGGCACCGACAGGATCAACTGCGGCAGCAGTACCGCAGCACTCTATCTCAGCATTCCCATGGCGGCTGCAGCTTTCAGCGAGATCGCCTTTGTTGGGGATCCTTCTCTGAAGGAAGAATCTCTGGAATCGGTATCAAATATCCTGTCCAGGCAAGGCGTTGCCTTTGCACAGAAGAAACTGAAAATAAAGAGAAGAGACAGAGGAAAATACGAATACATAACGACTATGAGCGGACCTCTTACCTACGGCCACTACTCTCTGGTAGGCAGAGAGAACCCATGGCTGCTGGCCGGTCTGCTCTTTTCACTTCCCGTACTCGAGGGGAACTCCAGCATACGAATGACCACCCTGCCGGAGAGCACCCAGCTGGCGGAAATGACTGTGAAAGTCCTGAAACAATATGGAATAGAAATCGACGCATCTGTGGACGAAAAGGGTTATCCATATTACGAGATTTCCGGATCTCAGAAATACACACTTCCCGAAGAGACCGTCATAGACGGAGACTGGACCAGCGCCGCATTCTGGCTGGGCTGCGGAGCTTTGGGAGGAGACGTTACGGTGCGGGGTCTCGATTCAGAATCGCCCCAGACATCAAAGCAGATCCTGGACAAGCTGCGCACACTTGGAGCGGCGGCAGGAATCGGAGAAGGAGGCGCGAACGTTACAGCAGCCTCACTGAACGGCAGCAACCTGAACGGAGCACGGATCCAAGGACTGCTTCCCATACTTTCCGTTGCCCTTGCATCTGCCTCGGGCACATCCAGCCTTACGGACATCGGCCAATTCGACGCCGCCACTGTAATAAAAGTGCTCAATGATCTTGGCGCAAATGTTACCGGAGAAGGCTCTTCCATCCACTTCAAGGGCAGCCCTGTGCTGGCGGGCGGAGAGATCGATCCGGGAAACAACTACATCGCTATACTGATCGCCGCTGCAGCCTCATGTATCTGCAGCGAGTCGGTGCTCATCAGAAACGCCGGGCATATCAACAAGTACTACCCGAATTTCTTCGACATCTTTGAAGCCCTTGGCGGCAAGATCCGCATCATACCCTGACAGGCGATCCTTTAAGATTGCCTTTTTTTATTGGAAACGAGGTGAAATACAATGAAGTTTGGCGTACTCAAAGATATCAAAAACGGAGAGTTCCGTGTTATTGCCACCCCATCCGAAGTCGGGACTCTGACGGAAGACGACAATCAGGTCTTCGTGTGTTCCGGGGCAGGCTACAAGGCGGGCTTCGATGACGAGGACTATGCCAAAGCCGGGGCTGTCATCGTGGAGACCAACGAAGAGATCTGGGCCACCTGCGATTTCGTGGCAAAGGTCAAAGAGATCGAAGAGAGTGAATACCCCCTGATGAGGGAGGATCAGATCATCTATACATGCATCCATCCTGCGGCACACAGAAAAGAGGTGGATGCCCTTCTCGAGAAAAAAGTCATAGCTTTCACCGCCGAAGATTCCCACAGATACGGCTCCCCCAACTGCGAGGCCGCGGGCAAGGCCGGTGCCTTCATGGGGCTTTGGGCCATGATGAGCAACAACGGAGGAAGCGGTAAATTCGCTTCGGGTCTTGCGGGTGCACCGGGTGTAAAGGCAATAGTATGCGGCGCCGGTGTCGTTGGCAGAGCGGCTATAGAAGTCCTGGTCAATATGGGATGCCAGGTGACCGTAGCCGATATAAACGTGGGGATCTTAAGAGATATCAGTAGCAAGTACAACGGTAAGATCTCTACGATGATATGCAACCGCTTCAACCTTCAAAGGGAGCTTCCCACCACCGACCTTGTGGTCAATTCCGTACGCTGGCCAAAGGATGCAAAGGAGCCGATGATCGATCGTGCCATGGTTGCCTCCATGAGCCGCGGGTCAGTCATCTGCGACATCAGCAACGACTACGGATGCATCGAGACCTTCAGGGAAACCACTCACGATGAACCTACATATATCGAGGAAGGAGTTGTTCACTACTGTGTGAGCAATATCCCGGGAGCCATCGCAGGTTCCACTTCTGTTTCCTACGCAGCCTCCGTTCTTCCTCACTTCAGGAATATAATCAACAACGGTGTTGCCGGGGCCTGCGCCAGAGACGGTTTTCTTCGCAGGAGCCTGACGGCCTACAAGGGCTATCTCACCCACGAAGAAACAAGCGGCATACAGGATCGACCCTGGATACCGCCGGAAAAAATCTTGAAAATCGAAAACATGGATCTGGATCCCGCACCGAAGACAACGGTCACAAGATCCGAGAACTTCTACGAACACATCGACATCTGATCGACACTTTCGGGAATCGCCTCTGCCGTCGACACTTTCGGGAATCGCCTCTGCTCCGGCCGATTCCCTATTTTTTTGCCGTGAAGAGTGTTCCCACTTTCTTCCCTTCGACGATGTCGTAGAGCACCTCGGGGCGCTTGCCGTTGGTGATCAGCGTTGACGTCCCCTGAGTCGTGGCCATCTCCGCCGCCTGGATCTTGGTTTTCATTCCACCTGTGCCCCGGCGTGAGCCTGCGCCTCCCGCCAGCTTGTACGTGTCCTCGTTTATTTCCTCGATCCGGTTCAGCAGGTTCGCATCCTTGTGGAACCTGGGGTCTTTATCGTAGAATCCGTCAATGTCGGAAAGGATCACCAGCAGGTCGGCCTTGCACAGCACCGCCACCACAGCGGAGAGCACGTCGTTGTCGCTGAAAAGTTTTTCCTCCGATTCTATCTCCGTATAACTTACGGAATCGTTTTCGTTGACTATGGGGATCACTCCCTGTTCCAGGAGAGTTTCAAATGTGTTGGTCAGATTCTCCTTTTTTTCTTCATGGGTGATGTCCTCCCCGTTGAGCAGGATCTGTGCCACGGTTTTGTCATAGTATCCGAAGAATTTGTCGTAGAGGAACATGTTCTCGCTCTGCCCCACCGCCGCGGCAGCCTGCTTCATGCGCAGCTCCTTTGGTGATTCCGGCAAACGCATTTTATGTGCACCCACAGCGATCGCCCCGGAGGAAACCAGAATGATCTCATTCCCCAGGTTGTTCACATCCGCCAGCACTCTGGCCAGTTTCTCCATATTCCTCAAATCGCTCCTGCCCTCACTGTTAGTCAGGGTGGAAGTTCCTACCTTAACAACGATGCGCCGCTTCTTTATCGACATTTTCTCCTCCTTTAATGTGCAGATCCATCTGCGGGAAGGGGATATCTATGCCGCCCTCATCGAAGGCCTTCTTCACCGCTTCCTTCATATAATATTCGGTGGCAAAAAAATCCTCCGTCCTGCACCAGACCAGAGCCTCGATCACCACCGCGCTGTCATCATGCCGCGCCACCCCTATTGAAGGTTCGGGCTCATGCAAAACCAACGGACCGGCTTTGCAGACAGACCGGATCAGATCCTTTGCCTTTTCAATATCGCTGTTATAGCTGATGCCGAATTCAAGGTCGACCCTGCGCCGTTCTTCTCTGCTTTCGTTTACCAGTATGGATGTGTTGATCAATCCGTTTGGTACGGTGATTATCTGATAGTTGAGAGTCCTTAGAGTGGTAAGGAAAAGATCGATCTCCTGGACTCTTCCTCTGTACTCTCCTACCTTTATCAGGTCACCTTTTTTAAAGGGCTGTGTGATTATTATCATAAGGCCGCCCGCCACATTTGCAAGGCTGTCCTTAAGGGCCAGAGCGATGGCTGCTCCCGCGGCACCCAGAACTGTGACTATAGTGCCTATTCCCACGCCAAGTCTGTCCAGGCA
Organism: uncultured Eubacteriales bacterium; assembly: GCA_902797195.1. Lineage (GTDB taxonomy): Bacteria > Bacillota > Clostridia > Peptostreptococcales > Anaerovoracaceae > Lentihominibacter. The sequence continues at coordinate 630 of CADBRY010000019.1, read as the reverse complement.
GATGGCAACTATGATGATTATCCCGGCCACCTTGACCAGATTGATAAAAAACGTGTTCAGCATATCGTCGATATGCCTGCTTTTTTTCAGGATATGTTTTGTTATGAACAGTATGATCCCAAGAGCGATGATCCCCCCAAGGATGATCATCCCAATGGAGATGACCGTGGCCAGAGGCCCGCTGAACTCATGTCCAAACAACACGAATGAGTTGTTCACTTTATTGATATCCATAAACTATCTTCTCCTGTTGCGTCTTCTGTCCAGTTCACTGAGGATCTTCTTTCTCAGACGGATATCGTCGGGGACGATCTCAACAAGTTCGTCGTCGTCGATGAACTCAAGAGCCTCTTCCAGAGTAAATACCCTTGCGGGCGCCAGCTTGATGTTTTCGTCGCTTCCCGCCGCACGCATATTGGTTGCCTTTTTCGCCTTGCAGGGATTAACCACCATGTCATCGCTGCGGGCATTCATGCCCACGATCATTCCTTCATAGACGTGGGTGCCCGGCTCGACGAACATCTGGACACGCTCGGCGATGTTGAATATTGCGTAGGGTGTGGTGACCCCTTCCTCCTGAGCTATTGCCACTCCGTTGATCCTTCCCGGGATCTCTCCGCAGTGGACGTC
>CADBRY010000018.1 GCA_902797195.1 uncultured Eubacteriales bacterium | reverse complement strand
GGGACCTTGTCCAGCTGGGCGAAGACCTTGTAGAATCCATAGGTTATATCGGGAAACAGAGCCGGATGCTCCTGATCGCAAAATGCCATGAATGCAAAGTGAAGGATCTCGTCGGATCCGTTGGTCAGAAGCAGCTGCTCAGCTTTGACTCCCAGATATCCTGCAAGCTCCCGCCTCAGATCGGTGCAGTCCGGGTCCGAGTAAAGCTGCAGTTTCTTTCCTGCTTCAGCAGCCATACTCACCACCTCATCAGGCGGAGAAAAGGGGGACTCGTTGGTATTGAGTTTTATCCAGCCCTCTTCTCTGAACTGTTCTCCGGGAGTATAGGGTTCAAGGTCTTTGTATTTTTCGCTTAGGAATCTGCTCATATCACTCTTCCTGTTTTCCCGCCATGCTCTCCATTGCCTTTGCAATAGCCTCGATCCCTTCATATTTGAATCTGAATGCGGACTTATTGGCAATGAGCCTGGCGCTTATGTTATAAAAGTATTCCACCACCTCGAGCTTGTTGGCTCTCAGTGTGTTGCCCGTTTCCACGATATCCACTATCACATCGGAAAGCCCCATAATGGGAGCCAGCTCGATGGATCCGTTCAGGTGTATGATGTCGATGTCCCTGTCCATGGATGCGTAATAGTCTCTGGCGATGTTGCTGAACTTTGTGGCGACTCTCAGGGTCCTGGATCTTGTGTCTCTAAATCCCTCCGGCGCCGCCACGGCCATCCTGCACTTGCCCAGTCCAAGGTCCATAAGTTCGTAGACGTCCGGCTCCGTTTCCAGGATAACATCCTTTCCCGCAACCCCGATATCCGCGGCGCCTCTCTCAACGTATACCGCCACATCCACCGGTTTTACCCAGAAATATCTTACTCCCGCATCGGGATTTTCAAAAACCAGCTTCCTGTTTTTCTCCATGATCCCGGGGCAGTCGAAGCCGGCTTTTTCAAACATGGAGTACACCTGATTTCCCAGACGTCCTTTTGGGAGAGCTATGTTGATCATCTTATTCAACTTCCTTCACCTCCCCATCTTCCAGCTTCATCATTTTTCTGTATTTGAGTTTTTCCGGCCTGCGCCTCTGGGCAAGCACTGTGTTACCTTCTTCTATGAGCTTCTCCACAGCCTTTCTCAGATCTGCGGGTCTGCTGTCATCGTCGTACAAAAGCAATACATCTATGTCGTACTCGCTGTCATCGGCAAGGTAGTGCTCCAGCCTGTCCATATACACGCCGAATCCGATGGCCCTGCTGGTGCGCTTCATTTTTTTCATCAGCCTGTCGTACTGGCCTCCGGATATCACACACTCCGGCAGCCCCTCGACGAAACCGTTGAACACGATCCCGTTGTAGTAGTTGACGTCGCTGACCACTGAAAAATCAAGCCTTATTATGTCGATGATGCTCTCGTCTCCTATGGTCTCGAGTATGCTCCTTATTTCTTCTATGCGCGCCTTGATGATCCCGGATATATCCCGGCCGTCTTCATCCCTGCCGGATGCGGCCGCCACCTCTTCCGTCATGGCTTCAAGTTCCTTAAGTACCTTCTCCGGTCTTCCGTAGGTCTCGCTGAGTCTTGCCAGCATGGCGGAGCAGGCGGGATCCACTTCGCTTTCACTGCATATCCTTCGGAGAGTATGCACATTCTTTTCACCAAGGCAGGCAAGTATATCCTCCTGCACATCCTCGGGGACATGATAGTATTCAAGCAATGATGAAACGATGTCCAGATCCGAAACCACCAGAACGGCGTCCTCGGAGATTTCCTTCAGGGTCTTTGCACCAAGGGCCAGCACTTCGCAGATATTGTAAGTGTCCACATCACCTATGCACTCGATGCCCACCTGCATGAGCTCTTCGAACACGTGGCTTCTGCGTGATACCCTGTATATGTTTTCATTGTAGTATACCTTCTGTACCGTACCCGGAATGTCCCGGCTGTTTTTTACCACGCTCAAAGTAACGTCGGGCTTTAATGCCATGAGCTTGCCGTTGGTATCGGTGAAGGATATGATGTTCACGTCATTGAGAAAATCCTTGTTTCTTACGTAGAGCTCGTATTCCTCGAATTTTCTTATCCTGAACTGAGTGTAGCCGTAGTCGGCATACATGGATCTCAGCCGGAACATCATCTGTTCTCTCTTCTGTAATTGGGTCTTTGGAATAACCATCTGCTGCCTTTCTTTATCTGTAAAATACGCACTTCATTATAGTATTACTTTATCGCTATAAAGTCAATGGATTTCACCGTGAAATCCCGCATCTTTTCACCGTGAAATCCCATCTCTTCCGCTAAGAAAAAGCCCCGATTATCGGGGCATGTATCTCTTCTTCGCCTTTTGAGACGGATCGTCGTTAATGGAGTTGCCCCGGAGCTTGCTCCGCTGGGAACTCCTTAAGCTTTTGCGGCCCAAGAGCGCACTGCGCGATTGGCTAGCCGCAAGTCGTTTACAGAGCGTTCTTTGCTGTTTCGCAGAGCTTTGTGAATGCAGCGGGATCGTTGATTGCGATCTCGGAAAGCATCTTGCGGTTGATGTCGATCTCGGACTTCTTGAGACCGTCGATCAGTCTGCTGTAGGAGATGCCGTTCATTCTTGCCGCTGCGTTGATTCTTGCGATCCACAGCTTGCGGAAATCTCTCTTCTTGTTCTTTCTGCCCACATATGCAGAGCGGAGTGCTCTCATTGTTGCCGGCTTTGCTGCCTTGAAGGTGGTACTCTTGGAGCCGTAGAAGCCCTTGGC
>CADBRY010000017.1 GCA_902797195.1 uncultured Eubacteriales bacterium | reverse complement strand
GACCTTGCGGTCTCTTTTGTTAAAAGGGGTATTGGGATTAGAGATTAATGAGGTTATCAGGGGGATAACCACACCACAATTATATGTCAACCATGTTCAAAATGCAAGAAAAATCGTATTTTCAGCCATTTTCAGCCTCTCTGTCAAGCCTGTTCTCCTCTCAATTTCTTAAGCTGTTCCGGAGTTATATGTATCACCCTTCCCCCGGGAGGATCGATCTTTTTTTCTCCGTAAATCAGCCAGATGGCATCAATAGGTTCCTGAGGAATATCCGCCTCACCGTCTGTGAATATTATCTTGTTTTCCACTCTCAGGGTGAATGCTCCCACAGCCGCATTGAAGTCGGTGCCCCCGCCTCCGTCCAGCACGATGTTTTTGATATCCTGAGGGATCCTCACATCCTGAAACCCGTAGAACTGAGTATCGAAGCAGCCTATCTTCAGCTTTGAATAGGCAAGTATGTTTACACATTCCATCAGGAAGTTCTTCAGAAGGGTCTCGTCCACTGACCAGCTGGTGTCAATGACCACCTCCGTCTCGGGCATGGGAAGTTCCCCCAGAGACGGCCTTACAAGTCCGTCCTCAAGGGTGGCGAAGGTATATGTCCAGTCCACGCCGAACTTCACCGTCTCCCTTAAAACCATACGCCAATCGATCACGGGCTCTATGGGTCTGAGCTCATCCACATACCGTCTTCCCGGATCTATGGTGTTTCCCGGAAGAGACTCTGTTCTGGAAAAAAGTCCCAGTTCATCGTCTTCATCATCCTCATCCGAGTCTCCATCGCCTTGGGGATCTCTTCCTCCATCCCTCTGAGGCAGGTCTTCCTCGCCCATTTCCTCCACGATCTCTCTTACCCTGTCCAGTTCCTTGAGCAGTTCCTCTTCTCTCTCCTGCTCCTCCTTGTCCTCCTGACTGTTTGCCTCGTCCCACAAACTGTGGTCATCGCCGGAGCTGTCGCCGCCTCCCCCTCCGGAGCCTCCCTCCGGTCCTTCCGGTTTATTTATGCTCCCGTCCACCAGTTCTATGGCAAGCTTGTAGTCGATGAGAATATCGTAGTACTGCTCAGCTCCCATTCCCATGGCTTCAGGCTCATCCACATATCCCTCGGGGATGCCAAGACCGTCAGCCTTCAGAAGCTGATTGATCACAGCGTCGGTAGCCTTGCTCCATACGGTGCTGTCCTTTTCCCTGCTTCTGGATATGTGATCGAAGGCAACGTGACATATTTCATGAGACAGGGCAAATATCTGCCCGTCGGGGGCAAGGGATGCAAGATAATCCGGGTTGTAGAATACGGTCTTTCCGTTTCCCGCAGTCCTTGAGACTTTATTTGAGGGCTCAAAAACAAGTCCCGCCGCCACACCGCCGAACCAGGGATACTTCTCTATTACTCTTCTTTTCAGTCTTTCAATATCAAAGGCCATTTACAGTTTCGTTTACTTCTTCTTTCTCATGGAATCCATGACCGCAACGAACTCTTCACCAAGTTTTTCGGTGAATTTCCTCACCTCTTCAAGCTGCTCTTCTTCAGCCTGAGACAGCCCCATCACCGTTGCATACCTCTGGGAAATGTCCAGTTCATCAAGCTCTCTCTGGGTATAATCCCCGGCGAGCACTCTGTCCAGGGTGATCACCGGCTGGTTGCAGAACTGTACGAATTCGTCTGTGATATCCTCGCCTATGAGGGCTCTCAGCATCTCCGGCTGTCCGGTGGTATAGAGCATCTTGGACGCCATCTCCCACTTCCTCGGATCCGCATTGGGTTTTTCCCCGGTATACTCGCTCCTGAGGGTCTCTCCGTCTTTGTAGGCTATGTAGGCGTAGATCGCCGGATGGATATCATTCTCTCTTGCCCACTTCAGCCACTTATCAGTGGTGGTATTTATATACACGTGGGCGAATCTGTTGAAGAAAGGCGCCGCTATCTGGTTTGCCGCAAGGGAATCCTGCATGTCGTTTCCCGCCGCGACCACTCTCGCGTTTCCGGGCAGCTTCCAAAGCCCGTTCACTTCCCTGTCCAGAACTATATTGAAGGCCATTCCCTGTATGCTGGGAAGGGCGTTGTTGATCTCGTCAAAGAACACCACGTGGAAGGTGTCCGGTTCTTCTTCGCATTTTCTTACCACCTTTTTGAACCAGGTGGGGGGTATATCTATCATCTCGCCTGTGGACTGGTTGTACACGCTCCTGCCGTTAAGGCTGTCGGGAGTCGCGTTACGAAGATAGATGATCTCACAGGTTGGATCGATCTGCTTGACTCTGGCGCTCTTTCCCTCTGATGAGGGGCCGTGTATGAATACGGGGACATCGCTTTCGATGGCGCCCCTTATAATATCCTCCTCTGTCACCCTGTCGAATTTCAGACCGTAGGGGTTTCTTCTCTCCTCAGCTCTCTTCATATCCTCTTCTCTCTTCAGCCTTTCTTCCTCCGTGATCTCAGTTATTACGCTGGGTATGATCTCATCCCTGAACTCTCCCTTAAGGAATCCCCTCAGAGGTGTTTTTTCAAAATCTCCGTCGTAGAAGTTTCCTCCGCCCATGGACATTCCAAAGGCAACGATGTCTCTGCTTATCAGCGTTCCCGTATTTTCATCAAGAAGCCACCACAGGGTCGATACGGAGATCCAGACAGGTTTTTCACTTTCACCTTCTGTGGCTCTTATGTATTTGCCGCCTTCGTATTCGTATTCCACGTACAGACCGTAGTATGTCTTTCCGGTCTTTCTCAGGGCAGCCTTCTGATACTCTCTCTCAAGGGTCCGGCCTTCTTCTGTTTCGACTCTTCTCTGAGGGTATTCTCCAAAGGCAACGTTTGTCACCCCATCCTTATCTATGATTTTTTCACACCCCTCACTATCCCCTGTTTCAAATGAGGAGTCCTGATTGCCTTTGCATCCCGTTATAACCGGCCTTATGCCGCACATGGCATCTGCGTATATGAGTTTGCGGCTTCCGTCTTCCTTTACCGCGCACACATCACCATATCCGGACTGTGTGGAAAGCATCCAGCTTCCATAACCCTGCTCATCCCGGCTGGCGCCCAGTATTTCGCAGAAGTCGCTCACCCTGCTTCTGGTCCCGGCCTTTCTTATGGGTTCCATAGGGTCATCGCCAAATACCTGCTCTTCCTTCAGCAGGCTGATTTCACTTTTTTCCAGGCATGCTGAATACTCTTTTGTAAGATCCTGTTTTACCATCAATACCTCCCTTTGTTTTTGCCAATAGGATTATAGCATACCCGCAGAAAAAAGAGGCCGTATTTACGACCTCTTTTTTATACTATGTCTGTCTCAAGTCGAGCTCAGCTTATTTTGCTGCCTCTTCCTTGATTGCGCTTTCCATGATCTCCAGACCACAGTTCAGCTGCTCGTCTGTTACGCACAGGGGGCAGAGGAAACGAATAACGTTGCTGTATGTTCCTGCTGCTTCCAGCATCAGACCCTTGTTCATAGCATTCTGTACGATTCTGCTAACGAGGTCAGCGTTAGGCTCTTTGCTTGCCTTGTCCTTAACGAACTCAACACCCATCATAGCGCCTGTGCCTCTTACGTCGCCGATGCACTCATACTTTTCTTTCCACTCATTGAACTTGCCCATTGCAACTTCTGAGATGTGCATTGCCTTTGCAGGATAGTCATCTCTTTCCATAACTTCGATGACCTTCAGTGCTGAAGCAGCTGACATTGCGTTAGCACCGTATGTACCACCGATGGTTCCGCCTGTTACAGCGTCCATGACCTCTGCTCTTGCAGTAACTGCGGACAGAGGCATACCACCTGCGATGGACTTAGCTGTTGTCATGATGTCAGGAGCACATCCTGCTTCTGCATAATACTCGGATGCGAACATTTTGCCGGATCTTCCCCATCCGCACTGAACTTCGTCGCATACCATCATGATTCCGTGATCGTCGCAGATCTTGCGAACAGCCTTGACCCATTCGATAGGTGCGGGGATGAATCCGCCTTCACCCTGTACAGGCTCGAATACGATAGCTGCGCAGGAGTCATAAGGTGTTGCATCGATGAATACTTCTTCCAGCTTGCCAATGTAGTACTTGACTGCTTCTTCTTCGCTCATGCCGCCCGGTGCTCTGTAGAGGTTCGGGAACTCTGCTCTGTAAACACCATCGGGGAAGGGACCCATGCCTACTGCATAAGCCTTCTTGGCTGTCAT
>CADBRY010000016.1 GCA_902797195.1 uncultured Eubacteriales bacterium | reverse complement strand
GCAAAAACGGATAAGTTTTGAGGTTATTACCATGAATTTGAATCAGATAGAGAGTTTTCTCGCCATAACCAAAACTTTGAATTTTACAGCCGCTGCCCGCCAGCTGGGGATCCCTCAGTCAACCATCAGCAGGCAGATCAATGACCTTGAGAGCCAGCTAAGCGTTCGTCTATTTTACAGGACGAAGCGTGATGTCCACCTCACTGACGAAGGGAAGACTTTTCTTCCCTTTGCCAGAGAGATGGCAGATGCGGCAGCTAAAGGCGTTTCCGCGGTCAGAAGGCTCAGGGATGGAAGCGACGGTCAACTCTCCATTGCCGTCACCCCCGCCGCGGAGAAGACTCTATGCAAATACCTTGAAGAATTCCACAGACAGTATCCGGCCATCCTTGTGGACATAGACAGAATATCCGGCGGGTACACTCTTATGGACGATGTGGAATCCACCTACGACTTCTATTTCCTCTACGGGGATATGCTCGGGGAAAGCGAAGAATACGAGTCCATGATGACCCACAGGGAGCGTATCGGCTTAGCCAGGGCTTCTTCCATAGATACTCCCCTTTTGTCATCGGAGTTCATCCTTCTGTCGGAGGAGGCGGATCCCATACTCTACATGCAGGCAATGAACTACTGCCGCACTCACCGTTTTTCTCCAAATGTAATAAACACCTTCGATGAAGTGTCATCACTGCTTCTTTCCCTAAGATCCGGGATGGGCGTCACCTTCCTGCCTGAATCCATCGCAGAAGGTCTCGACAAAAGCGCAGTTGACTTTACACCCCTGGAAGATGAAAGCTACTATATCTCATGTATCGCTGCATGGAAAAAGTCCCTTCTGAATCCGGCCGCGGAACTGTTCCTGAAAGTGATACAGGGCTCGTCCGACAAATAGACCCAAAGGGACCTTCCTGATATTCTGTTGTATTCTACTCTTTTTTGCCTTCCTCACTTACCAGCTCGCTGAGCTTTTCAAAGATCTGGGGATGGCTCCTCTTGACGCTTGTCGGTTTGTAGTCCTCGCTTGTGGTGGTGTAGTGCACGGTGATGGCCTCGTGACACAGTTCCCCCGTGGTGTCATTGTACACCTTGTATCTGAAATACATCCTCAGTCCGGTAAACTTGTACAGCTCCACTTCCACCCGGAAGGTATCACCATATCTCAGGAAGCTTATGAAGGTGGCCTCGGATCTTGTAAAGGGAACAGTGATCCCCATTTTTTCTATCTCAGGATAGGGAATCAGATTCTCCTCCAGCCAGGCCATCCTGGCCTCTTCAAGTATCCTCAGATAATTTGAGTGGTGTATGACTCCCATCCTGTCCGTCTCATAGTATTTGACGTCTCTTTTATAACTCCACATTTGACAACTTCCTCTTTTCCTGCATCATATGTCTTATTTTCTCTTGAGAAGGCCCTCTTCCAGATCCTTCTCCGCCTGCTGCTTGAGCACATAGTGCTGTTTCTTGCCTGTGGCGGTCATAGGCAGGCTGTCAACCAGCTTGTACCAGCGGGGCCGCTTATATGCCGACAGCATGGGCGTTTCAAGACAGTAATCAAATACATCTTTTACCGTCAGTTCATCATCCGCCGGAACGATATAGGCTGCTATGGCCTGGCCTCTTGCCTTATCGGGCACCCCGGTCACCATGCAGTCGGCTACTCTGTCGAACTCGTTGATGGCTTCTTCAACCTGAGTCGGATATATGTTTTCACCGGCGCTGATTATCATGTCATCCTTACGTCCGTTGATGGTCACATAGGTGTTCTCATCCCAGAATCCCAGATCGTTGGTGTACATCCATCCTTTGTAGAACTTCTTTTCCTGTTCCTCGGGATTGTTGTAGTAGCTGTAGGTTGTCTTTCCCGGGCAGTACAGGATGACTTCACCCACGGTCTCATTGTCCATGGGGATAAGCTCATCGGGTTCGGCCTTCCTATCCTCATATATCTTGACCACTCTCACCTCATCATCTATACAGCTTCCTCCTACGGATCCTGCATATTCAGGAAGATCGTAGGGTCTGAGGAAGGAGTTCCAGAAAGTCTCCGTTGTTCCATATCCGTTCAGGATATTGGGAGTAAGGACTTCCAGGAATCTCTCGCAGGCCGCCTTCTCAAGAGGCGCACCCATGGTTACCAGTCCGCGAAGGGACGATATGTCCGCAGGATCCTTTTCCTGGTTTCTCGCCAGCATCTCAAGGGATGAAGGAGATCCTGTCAGGTATGTTATCTTGTACTTCTCCACGTAGTTCAAAGTGACCCTTGGAGAGAATGCTCTGAGAAGCACGAGGCACGCGCCAACAAAGAATGTGGGACAGGTGCCCCCCGAACGGCTTCCTCCTCTGTGGAAGAGCGGCGTCATATTCATGCACACATCATTGCAGTTGAGGGGGTAATGCATGATGGCGTCGTGTGCCGACAGCACTTCGTTGATATCGTTAAGAGGAACGTTCTTCGGCAGAGCCGATGTTCCGCTTGTGCACATGCGAACCACTTCATCGTAAATGTGGTGGGGAAAATCTCTGGCGGGAGCTTCCTTGCTGTGCCCCTCAATGTAGTCCGGATAGGCTATATGTCCAAGAGGCAGTTTTTCTCCGTCAAGGTTGTCGGCCATGATCACCCTCAGAGGTTTGTGAGAGGATCTGTCCACGGCTTCCGCCACCATGTCCTTCATCTCGGCGCAGTAGATCACAACCTTCGGCTCGTTGTGTTCTATGAGCCTTGCCATCTCTCCCGGAGACAGCTTGTAGTTTGCAAGGTTGATGATGGCGCCCACTTTTCTCGGGGCTATATATGTGAAACAGAACTCCGGACAGTTGTTCAAAATGGACATGACAACATCATTCTTGCCCACCCCGTCATCCTTAAGGGCATTGGCCAGCATGTTGACTTCTTCGTCCAGCTCTCTATATGTCCAGGTCTTCTCAACAGCGGGATCTATCAGCGCCGGTTTGTCTTTGTAGCGTCTTACATTCCGCAAAAACCCGTTGAGCCATGTGTACTCGTGCTCAAAAGTTTCAATAAACATTCTATCGTCATATGTTCTGGTCATAAAAATTTATCCTCCCTTGGTGCAAAAGCAACTAATTCATGTTTTGCATTATATGATAGCGTTTAGTGTTTGTCAACCCTCCTTAGTGTTGCACTTTAGTACGGCAGCGTGTATAATACTGCTACATACACACACGCCTATATATATGTAGATAAATTTCAGATCCAGCCAAGGATCGTTGACTTTCTAAAAGGTGAGGTTTACATGTTTAAATTCAAGGATAAGATCTTCAGAAAAAGAAAAGGCAAAGGTATTGAGCCCTACCCTGTCAAATGGAACGAAGGGTCCGGAGATAACAACTCTCTCCTTTCCTATGAGAAGGGAGCCGAGATACTTAAGAGGAACAATGCCATCGACCAGGAAACCTATCTGAAGCACGACGTCAAGAGAGGCCTGAGAAATGCCAACGGCACAGGTGTCATCGTCGGGCTGACTCACATAGGAGAAGTCTGCGGCTACAACATCGATCAGCAGGGCAACAAGATCCCAATGGAGGGTAAACTCTATTATCGTGGATATGACATAGAGGATCTGGTCTCCAACTGTCTTGCGGAAAACAGATTTGGATTTGAGGAGATATCATATCTTCTCATAATGGGTGAGCTGCCAAGCAAGAAGGAACTTGACGCCTTCAATGAGATCCTTGGTCAGCACCGTGATCTTCCCACGGGATTCGCCAGAGACATGATACTGACGGCACCGTCAAACAACATAATGAACAAGCTGGCCAGAAGCGTTCTGGCTCTGTACTGCTATGACGATAACCCGGACGACATCTCCGTACCCAATGTACTGCGTCAGTCCCTGAACCTTATCGGCTACTTCCCCGCCATAATATCCTACGCCTATCAGGCCAAGAGTTCTTTCTACGATCACGAGAGCCTCCATCTCCATGCTCCCATACCCGAGCTTTCCACATCGGAGAACATTCTCAGGATGCTCAGACCAATGGGTGAATACACCGAACTCGAGGCCAAGCTTCTGGATATAAGCATGATACTTCATGCAGAGCACGGCGGCGGTAACAACTCATCCTTCACCACACACCTTGTG
>CADBRY010000015.1 GCA_902797195.1 uncultured Eubacteriales bacterium | reverse complement strand
CGGGTGGCTCCGGAGGGCTGAAAAGCCTGTAAATAAGCCAAAAATTGAATATGTCTTCGTAGCTCAGCTGGATAGAGCACTCGCCTCCTAAGGGAACGATAAGAAGCGGAAACGTCTTATTTTAAGCCATTTTTGATAACGGCGATTGAGTGACAGTGGGTGACATCTTTTAAATTACGAGGATATCGTGGCGGCAAAGCAGCCTTGATATATATAATATTGTTTCCGTAGCTCAGCAGGATAGAGCGCACGCCTCCTAAGCGTGAGGCCCCGGGTTCGAATCCCGGCGGGAACGGGGAAGCCGGAAGTTTTAAATACTTCCGGCTGTTTTTTTATGCTACAGAATGATTGTCTTTCTCTTCAGGAGAAGGAGCATTATCTCCGGAAAAGATTTTTTCCAGGTCATCAAGCATTCTGCGGTCTGTAAGAGAATAATGGCGTTCATTTGTTTCAACCGAATGCCCCAGAATTAAGGCTCTCTTTGCCGAATCTACTCCTAGCTCTATGAGGCGGGTATTCACAGCCATACGGAAAGAGTGATTATTGGTTGTGGTTATATTGAGCTTATTACATCTGCGGCGAAGACGATATGCGTAGCTGTCTTTCGTGGGCGCTTTGCCGTTTTTGTCATGAAAAACATATTCAGATTCCGCACCCGGCAGCTTTTTGGCAAGTTCAAGAACGAAACGAATATCATCGGTAATTGGAAAGTAACGTCCGCCATGGGGATGTATACGCTCATCCTTTGTATAACCAACTTCATAAAACACATCTTTACCGTTTTCAGTGGTCCTCAGCTGCTGGCGATGTATATGAATGAACTTCTCCCCTATATCAGACCAGTGAAGAACAGGGAGTTCCCCGGCTCGCATCCCGGTACAGGAAGCAAGCATGCTCATCAATGAGCGGGGATTTGAAGCATTTTTAATTCCATCGTCCCAAAGTAAAGCGATCTCTGCTTTTGAAAACTCTTTTTCCTCGTCAAGCTTCTGAACATTCTCGCAATCCTTAAGATAAAGGTGGATATCTATATAGTATGCGGGATTGTCTGTACAGTACTTTTTCCGCACAGCATATTCAAACGTACTCTTTACCTGCTGGACCAGTTTCCGAAAGGCCTCGGGTTTTGGATGGATAGTCGTTACAATACCGCGTATCCAATCAAGAAGCATATCGTCGGTAATATCAGCAATTCTTGTATTTGCGATTTCTGTTGTCACAAAGCGATTATAGACGTTTCTGTATTTGACGATCGACGTCTTGCTTCGATTCAGCTGACTTACTTTGTACTCCATGAAATCGTCAAAGACTTCCCTATACGTCAGGGTTTTATGCTGTTCGGTCATGTAGTAGCTATACAGATAGTCAATCAGTTCAGATTCCGATGAACGAAGAACCTCCTTTCTCGGGTTTCCAACGTAGGTTTTCCACTTCCCTGCTTTTTTGCCAGATGCTATCTGGGTGATTGCACGGTCATGACAGCCTAATACAAATTGTTTCCTTTTTGCTCGTTCTAACATATTGGATAACACTTCGACGTTATCCGCACCACATACTGATAATACATCAGACTCTTTTTGAGTGACAAGCAGATTGCGCAGTTCCTCTGAAAAATTGTTACGTTGCTTCATTTTAATGGCGTTTTGGTGCGCGCCAGGATGTTCTGGTTGACGGCAGAGTTTCCTCCTCTCGCCTCTCTGCCTCCAGGTTATGTGAATTTTGTGGTAAAAATTAGGTCGAAAATGAGTGAACAGGGCGATTGTTAAGAAAATTGTAAGATTTTCAAGAGAACTGCTGTTTGTTAAAGAGCCATAGGGGTAGAAGTACATGGTGGGGAAAAATATTGTATAGGAATTTACTCAGAGGCATTGAAGGCATCGAAGAAATTGTGCTATATTGGGTCAAAAGAGGTATATTATAATTCCCAGAAAGGATAAACATGGCTAAACAGTTACATTTACGACTCGAAGACTCTGTATACGAGGCACTTGCTGAAATGTCTGCCGATTCCTCTATACAGGATGCAATATCGTCTGCAATCATGCAGATGGCACAACGAAAAAAGGCTGATCAACAAAAGGAAGCTGATTTCACCTTCATAGATCTATTTGCTGGCATCGGCGGAACTAGATTGGCTTTTGAAAACATAGGTGGGCATTGCGTCTATTCCAATGAGTGGAATAAGTATTGCCAGCAGACATATTTTGCTAACTTTGGAGAGCAACCGGATGGAGATATTACTAAGGTTGACGCAAGGAGTATACCAAATCACGATATTCTGGTTGCCGGGTTCCCATGCCAGCCATTTTCTATTGCCGGAGTGTCCAAGAAGCAGAGCCTAGGCAGGGCCACCGGATTTGAAGATAAGACACAGGGTACACTTTTCTTTGATGTATGCCGGATTATACGGGCAAAGCGACCGAAAGCATTTCTTCTTGAGAACGTTAAGAATCTGAAAAGCCATGATGGAGGGAGGACATTCAAGGTTATCACGGAGTGCTTGGATGAACTGAATTATGAGGTGTTTTATCAGGTGCTGGATGGACAGAATTATGTTCCTCAACACAGAGAAAGAATCATAATAGTTGGCTTTGACAGGGAACGATATGGAAAGGATTATAAGTTTGCTTTTGATTTGACGCCCGTGGATCCAAAGCCTGTTATGCGTGACATACTTGAAACACATGTTGATAATAAGTATACGCTTTCAGATAAGTTATGGGAGTATCTGCAGAACTATGCGGCAAAGCATCGTGCTGCCGGAAATGGTTTTGGGTATGGGCTGGCGCCGGAGGATGGTATTTCAAGGACATTAAGTGCTCGATATTATAAAGATGGTTCTGAGATTCTAATTCTGCAGGATGGAAAGAATCCCAGAAGACTTACACCAAGAGAATGTGCCCGATTACAGGGCTTTCCCGACAGCTTTAAGATAGAGGTATCAGACACCCAGGCTTATCGGCAGTTTGGTAATTCTGTGGTTGTACCATTGATTCAGAACGTAGCAGAGCTGGTGTTGTCGGAAATCCAAAGACTTGAGGAAGAAAAATGAATGATTTGTCCCAGTTAGCAATTGATGCTGTATTAATGGCGAAGGAGGCTTTCTGTAAATTTCTTTCTGCAAATGATAGTGGAGAAACAGGCGGACATCAGGTAGGGATTCTTCTGTCCAAAACAGCCAAGAACCTGTTTTTTACGGATCAAGAACTGAAAGATAATCATATCTTAAAAAAAGCAGTTAAGGTGAAATGGCAAAATGATATAGAAACGGACAGTGTTTTTACCTGGTATGAGAGCAAAGGAGAACTTCGCCTCACAAGATTTGGCAGAGGCTTTTCTTTACTGCGGCCAGAGTATACAGGTGCACTGTTTGTGTTTGCGAAGCAAGCAAACGACTACTATGATGCATATCTTCTGAATACAGAGTATGACATACAAAATTTTCTTGATGCTTTTGGCCTGACGCCGGCAGAAACCAATCGACCGATTGAACTGGACCTGGTTAATCCTGAGGTGAAAGAAAAAGCAGCAATAGATGCGTTTATCAGTGGTTTAAATGTGGAGTTTCCTTCATCAGAGGAAATGTCAAGAGCGGCAAGGATAATCTCTTATCAAGTTTATCTGAACAAATCGTTGATGAGATCAAATCCCGATAAACTCCTTCTTGATTGGACAGAGGAAGAATATCGTTTGTTTCGAGCAATTGAGCGTTCGCGATACGGCAATACAGTATCCAGAGGATTCAGTTCAGTAGATGACTTTATAACGACGGCGAATAAGGTGTTGAATCGACGTAAGAGCCGCGCCGGCAAGAGCCTAGAGCATCATCTGGCTGCAATTTTTGATGGGAATAACATTCGGTACACAGCGCAGGGAGTCACTGAAGGAAATAAACGCCCGGACTTTATTTTTCCCTCTGTGGAGGACTATCATAATTCATCATTTGAAATTAGCAAACTGTGCATACTGGCAGCAAAGACCACATGTAAGGATCGGTGGAGGC
This sequence comes from uncultured Eubacteriales bacterium, assembly GCA_902797195.1. Classification (GTDB taxonomy): domain Bacteria; phylum Bacillota; class Clostridia; order Peptostreptococcales; family Anaerovoracaceae; genus Lentihominibacter. The sequence continues at coordinate 13,734 of CADBRY010000015.1, read as the reverse complement.
AGGTACTGAACGAAGCGGATAGACTTCGAGATGGATATAAATACCTCTGTACGATGCAGCAGGGAATCTCCTCTACGCAAATGGATGAAATGCTTGCAGAGAAAGTTATTCTTGTTGTTCCTAAGGCATATATCAAGGCTTATCCGCCAGATAAGCAGGAAAGAATCTGGACTATCGGCAACTTTGTGAGCTATGTGAAGGAGATGGAAGCTCTGTAATGGATATTAAATCCAAAGAGGACAGAAGCCGGAATATGGCAGCGATTCGGTCCAGGGATACGAGACCGGAGATGTTTCTTCGAAAAGAACTTTTTAAGCGGGGATTACGGTACCGTATTGCAGATAAGAGAGTATTTGGTAAACCTGACATCTATCTTCCAAAGTATCGCACAGCATTATTTGTGAATGGGTGTTTTTGGCACAGGCATCAGGGATGCAAATATGCTTATATTCCAAAGTCAAATGTGGAATTCTGGCAGAAGAAGTTCGCTGCAAATATCCGAAGAGATGCTGCAGTAAGAGAAGAGCTTCAAAAAGAAGGCGTTAAATGCCTTGTAATATGGGAATGTACCATCAAAGAAGCCTCAAAGAACGAAGAATATTTGGAAAATATTGTTAATATAATAAAAACATTTGCAGAATCTGATGATATCTATTTTGAAATATGAATCACTTAGCGCGCGCTATTTTGACGCGCGCTTTTTTATTTCATAAAAGAATATTTATCACGACGCTTGTGTATTTGTTAAATATGTGATACCATTGTGATGTATAGCAAACACAAATTTACAAATATTTGGAGAATAATATGAAAGATGAAATTAAAAATGCCGGTGAATCGAAAAGAGAAAAGTTTGTGAGAATCGCGGAAGCGAGAACGAATAAAATTATTGATACAGTACAGCTTCTTGGAAACCTTTCAAACGCAAATGCTTACGAATATTCTAAAAAAGACATCGATCAGATATTCAAGGCGATTGAAGAGGCAGTGGCGGAAGCAAAGGGAAGATTCAACAAATCTGATTCCAAAGGGCCTAAGAGATTTTCTCTCAATCAGTAAGGAGTATGCGGATGTTCGAATGGAATGATGATTATAAGTGGATGTTCGAAAAAGGCGCCATCTCTGATTTTGTGGGCCCGAACGATGCAAATACAGGTATCTTTGAAGGGCATCCATACAGAGGGCTTGCAAAGGAGATTCTCCAGAATTCCCTTGATGCAAAGAATCCTGCACTGCCTGATTCAGAGCCGGTGATTGTGGAGTTTGCCCTTTTTGATGTGCCTGCGGGAGAGATTCCGGGGCTTTCCCGTCTGAATGAAGTCATTCAACGATGCTCGGAGGCTTTCCCAGAGGATACTGATGACGGACAAACAGTGGCTGAATGGAAGAGAAAGTCTAACCTCCTTATTCAACAGGAAACGATCCCTGTCCTTAAAATCAGCGACTATAATACGACAGGTCTGTCAGGTGTGACCAAGTTCCGTGGAACGGGGTGGTCTACTCTGGTGAGACAGACGGGCGCTACCAATAAGAGCAATGGGCAAGGCGGTTCTCACGGCGTTGGCAAGTTTGCTCCCTATAGCTTCTCTGCTTTAAGAACGGTTCTGTATGCAACGAAGAATACGGAGAACGAAACAGCATTTCAAGGGAAAACTATTTTAACTTCCTTTGAAGAAAATGGCGGCACTTGGCGTAATGTGGGTGTGTTCGGCAATTCCGTTGAGACGGGATGCCCTGCAATTTTTGATATGAATGAGGTTCCAGAGGTTTTTCGCAGGGACGAATACGGAACAGACGTCATTGCAGTTGGATTCGAATCAGATGATGACTGGATGGAGCAGATTGCCTTGAGTATTCTGCAATACTGTTTTTACGTTATCTATGATGGCAGGCTCATTGTTAGAATAAAAGCTGTGGATCGAACTTTAGAGTTTCGAAAGGATAACCTTAACGAACAGATGGTTTTTTTTGAGCAGTGGCATAAAGACCACATTGAAAGCAAGGAGTTTGATTTTACAGCACCAAGGTTTTTCTCCATTCTTCAAAATCCGAAAATGAAGCATTTTATCGAAACGCCTTCCACTATCAAACGCGGAGAGGTGGGGTTATATCTTCTGGTAGATCCGTCTATTGAAGATAAGGCGATCTATGAGATGCGTCGTTCTGGAATGGGTATCTGTGAAGACAGAGGCTGGAAGATAGGTGCGCGCTTCAACGGAATCTTTATTGCAACCGGTAATAATGCTGTTGACTCGACGCCTGAGCATAACATCGATTCCTTCCTGAGAAAATGCGAGGGACAGGCTCATAACGAGTGGTCATCAGCAATATATAAGGGCAACAAAAAAGAGGCTGATGCTGTCATCGGAAATATCCATAAGTGGATTCTTGGCAAAATAAGGGGCGAGATGCCAAACTTGGATGTACCTTCGCACGATGCTTTTGGGTTGAGTGATTATTTGCAGAATAACTTCTCCGTAGGCGACAATAAGGAAGAGGAAAACGCGTTCCTCAATTATGAACCATTATCTATGGAGACTAAGGCGGGTGGTTCCTCCAAGAGCAAACCGGTGGTCTCTACTGTGAAGTCTAACAGTGGTACCAAGAAAAAGAAGAAGAAAGATGAAAAGCAGGAAAAGAAGCCAGGAGGAGGTGGAAATCCAAAGCCGAATAATCGAAGAGGGAAGAAGACCGGGACTGTGTCAGAGGTGGAGATTAAGGGTGTAGTTACACCGTTTGATGACAAAACAGGACAGTATGTAGTTTCTTTCTCTTCTGATAAGAATCTCAAGAACCTTTCTCTTCAGATCAATGTAAACAGTGATGATCAGAATAATGGCGCCGCCGAGATCAGCAAGGCATTTATTAACGGCAGAGAAGCCAGAAGTTACGGTGGGAAGGTTTTGGTGGGAGATATTCGAAAAGGTGAGCGGGTAACTATCTTACTTCAGTTGGATCAGAACAGAAGATGCGGACTGGAGGTGAAGGCGTATGCTGAACAATAAAATCAATTATCCCTATCCTCTGCTTCAGGAGGAAACGGAACAGTTTAAAACGACATCCTTCAGCAGCAGCATTGAGGTGTTGAGAGAGCCTTCCGGATTCAGAATTATTCCTAGGTTTTCCGTAAATAACGACGGCATCAAAAAGATTATTGCTGATGGATTGTTTAGCTATGCTATCCAGATTCAGTGTACTTCTACCTGGCTTAGAACTATCCATTACGTTAAGGAAAATGAGCCGTTTTTTATTGAAGCGTCTGATGTACACGAGAGAGTTGATCTTTCTCCCTGTATCATAGCGATGGAAGATCTATATCCATATTACAACGATGATTTTGTGGATGGCTTTAAGGGCGTCACTGTAGGAGTTAAGAAAAACGATATCGTTGGTATCGGACAGTCGATATGGTTTACCGCATACTACAAAGCTGATGAGGTGAGGAAACCGAACTCTGTCATTACCGTAAAGGATAGGGATGACATCACAAGAATGGAAGTGGATCTCAGCCAGATAGACAATATCTACGTATATCTCCCATCAAAGGAATACGGATTATATATGGCTGCCGGCACCAATACAGCCAATCAAATCCTTTTGTTGAATGCAGTGTTATCTATTCCGGCGCTTACATATGCTATCTCCAATATGACTCTGGACGATGATAACGATTTTTCTGAAAATTCCTGGTATAAATCACTCAGGGCTTATATAGAAAAGATGGCAGGTGGTGATCAGGCAAAAGTACAGGAGTTGCTTAATAATCCAATCAGTACGGCGCAGGAAATGTTGGGAGATAATTACTCCAGCGCACTGCAGGTTATATATGATATGGGGATGTGACGAGGTACTGGTATGAAGTTGAATTTTTTTAGACAGAATGCCCTTGATATTCTTCGAGGTGAAGCGGAAAGTCTTTTTGACCGCTATGCCACGGAAAGTGAACCATGGCTTGATGACTTTTTCCTGAAAAAAGATGCCCCAAATTATTTCTTTGATTCAGGGATAGAAGTTGATGATTTTGAGCTGAATCCTGGAGATGCCTCAACAGATGCTGAGAATGCCAAAATCCTTTATAACGCATTCCGGGGAAAAATCAACCGCCTGCAAGCTACGGACTGGCGGTTATGGGCTTATATGACACATCTTATGTGCTGGAACTATATGAAAGCCCGTTGGACAGTTTCTGCAGAAGACAGAAAGGACGGTATTTCAAAGATTCATAACCGTTATCTGAACGACAGAGCTGGTTATGTGAGAAATGGCGTTGCAAGGTTATTTTGGATTCCGTTTTTGTCCTATGATGAAGATAACAGTGATCCATACGAGTATATGAATTTTCTTCTGAAAAGACAGGATGTGCAGGTTGGTACAACGGAGCGTTCCCTTGGGAGGGCTAAAAACCTGATTCTGGGAAATCTTCAGGCACTTAAGGAATATGACAATGTACTGAATGAGACTGACCGGAGAAGGTTCTTCGTCCTTGTGAATCAGCTCGGAGGTGTATCATTGCTCGATACTATCAGTAGAGAGAAATCTCTGGCTGCAAGCAAAAGGTTTATTGAGGAGATACTGAGTCTTCCTAAGATAGAGAATGGTAAAAGCATCTTGGTGCGTGATCAGGTGACGGGCACAACAGCAAGATATAATGTATCAAACAATAAACTGTTGCTGCTAAATAATCCGCTGAAGAAGCAGCCGAGAAATCTAATGCAACAGAGACTGGGCGCTATCCTTGATGTGAATGGTGCAGATGTAAAAGTCATAGCTATTTCGTAATCAATATTACTACTACGAGAAAATGAAATACATTTGTGAGAATTCACTTTACACAGTATTATAACCCACAAAAAAGTGACTCACGTGCATGAAATGCACGAAATGAACGTGTGAACAAAAGAATCCGGCAGTTGCTCCGAGTGTGACAGAGCGCTGCCGGTTTTTTGAAGGAATGGTACATTTCGTGCATTTTATACATCTGATGCAGGTTGGTGCATGTGTAGGAAATGCAGGAAATGAGGGAAGTGTAGGTATACAGAGAGAAACTACTGTAGTGACGGAAATGCAGGAAATGTCGGAAATGCACGTCATGGGGATTTACATGGAGATATGCCTGGAGGAAGTGGCTGTCTCCTGTTCTGCCAGGAATGCCTGTTCTGCGATATGGTCAGTCTGTATCTGAGACAGGGTCATATCGATCTCTCCTATCATCTCACAGGCGGTTTCCCTGATGATTTCAAGGTTTGGGACCAGTTTTTCTAGAGCTCCAGCCCATGTTCCCACATAGGGGAAGCTGTACTCACTGGTATCGAGGCCATACGAACTTGCCACGACAAATGCGATAGATTCAGCCTGCATTTCCTTGTCTTCCCTGGAAAACAGGTCCGAAGTACTGTTCTTTCCTTTGATATCTTTGGTATTATGCAGGCGGGCATGTGCTTCCTCATGGATCAGCGTTTTCAGCGTCTGAAGCTCACTCATCTCCGGACGAATGACGATTTCCTGGTCAGATAGGGAGAAATAACCCTTGGCGGCAGATGCTATATGCTGGAACCTTACTGGTACACTGCCAATCTCAGATACAGCGCGGATCATGTCATCGTAGTTCGGCACACTGCCGAGTAACTCTCTGACCGGTTCCAGCTGGATTTCTTCTGTTCCCGGAATTTGGGAGGTCTGGGAGATGTCGAAGACATAACCGACACGAAAGCCGGTATAGGTATGTTCCACTGTGTCTTTGACCGGATTCCCGGCAGCATCTTTCACTGGGAGTCCCGATGTAGGGTCGAGTCGCTCATTCTCGATCGTTTTCTTAAAGGGAGTCGGGCACAGGATCTGGATTCCCTTCTCACCAGCATTTACCTGCCGGTGCAGAGCTTTCCAGGTGGTATAGGATGCGACGGAACTTGCATCCGGCCGCTGCATCGCAATGAGGAGTGTGTTATTGACCGAATACCGGTGAAAACGTCCCATCATTCGCAGTAATTCCATGTATTTCTCGCCGTTCAGGTAGTTTGTCACACCGGATTTCAGTCGGTCTGTCAGGGCAGCGACTTTCTCTTTTCGGCTGACCTGGTACGTGCTGCCTTTTTCGCCGACAATGAGACTACTGCCTTGTGATTGTAACTGGTCGTGCTCTGACATCGAGTAGTATGTGCCGTTCCCTCCACCTACAATGATGTGATCTATCAAGGGGATGCCCATTAATTCTCCGGCCTCACGCATCCTTGATGTCAGCTGCAGGTCCGGAGCAGACGGTGTTATATCACTGCTTGGGTGGTTATGCAGAAGCAAAAGACCGGAGGCATTGGACAGAACGGCAGATTTCAAGATCTCCCTTGGATGTGCCGCGCTCTCGGAAAGAGTTCCAACTGATACGATGGAATAATTGATCGGACGAAGCTTGGTATCTAGGCTGACCGCAACAAGAATCTCCCGATCCATGTCTTTCAGCAGGGTCTCTCCTATGATATGAGCTGCATCTTTCGGTGTCGAAAGCTGTTCGTGGCTGTAAAGCGTGTCCGGACCTTCTGCCAGTCGGATTCGGACTTCTGGAAGTTGGTATGCTGAAGTGCTTTTTGTTTCAGTCGTAGGCATGGATATCACCTCTAGGGATATCTATCCGGAGAACAGTTCCCTCCGGAAGCGTACGAACAGCTTCGCGGAATTCTTCATTTCCTACATTTCGTGCATTTCGGGCACTTCTCCAACGCGCAAGCTGTTCATATAAATTGATAATGAAGTCGGTCGCGTCAAGATTTTTTATCGTTCTCATATCCGCAATCCTCCTTCCACATGGCTTGACATGGAAGAGCTCTCCGACATTGCTTCTGTCTGCGACGGCATGGAGAAACTGTGTGCCAGCGAGTCATAGCTGTAAACACTGTCGGAAAGTTTGTCTGCGTCAGAGACAACTGTGTCATTGATAGAACGGACCATTTCCTCCAGCACTGGTATATCTGCATCTCTTGCTGAAACCAGCAGCACCTCATGCTTGGATGACGGCAGGATGATGATGTCATCACCTAGGACTTTTGCAGCTTCTTCCATTGCTTCCCGGTTCAGGATCTCGCCTGCCCCCATCATCATTCCCCGGTTGCTGAGGAGGAGAACAGGGATCTGTGCCTTTTCCATCTCCATTCCGGTCATAGAACCGATCATAGACGTGAGCGGCGTAAGGGTATAAGCGTGTTCACGCTGATTCTGTACGGCAAGATCCAGTATTTCCTTCTGGGTCATGTGAAGCGCATGCATCAGCGAATCGGTTCCGATTGCGCTGCGGTTATCCCGGATGATCTGTACACAGGCCACGAGATCCGTTCCGGGGATCGCTCGGTGTGGGCATGGAGGATATTCCTCCAGCTGTGATTTTGATAAGACGCAGGGGGAAATCATCTCCCGTATCTGCGGCAGCATTTCTTCTGTAAGTAATATTTTTCTGTCCATGGTGGTGGACCTCCTTTCTTCTTATTGGTTCTGCGGCGGACCGCAGTAGTTGTCATGTATCTCCTTGAAATATGGTGTTTTGAACCATTGGAGTTTTTGTATTTGATTCATTCCAGTCGGCGTAATGACGATAATTCGCTGCCGGGCGACAAGATTTGTAAAGTCGGACTTGTCAAAGACGTTTTTTTGCTGCCAGGTGACGGTAAGACCGGAATTATGTCTGTTATTTCTTGATACCATCCGTTCCTGATAGGTGCCGCACCAGTCCACTGCAGCTGCGGCTGAGTTGCTGTCTGTCAGCTCTAGGATTATCTTCACGCGGCAGTTTTCCATGATGATGCGGGCGCCTTCCTTGCCATAGTGTTCCTCTATTCCTGCGATGCTCTGTGTACACAGGAAGATGAAGACACCGTATCCACGGCAGATGGAAAGCTGATGCTTGATGATGGACAGCGCACCGATGGCGTAGAACTCGTCGATCAGGATTCCTACAGGATGTGCATTTCCTACAGGAAGCTGCATCGTGAGGTAAGTCATCTGCTGCTCCAGTATCATGCGGAAGATAGGGGCAAACTGGCTTTCCGTCATAAGGTTGTCAGGAACAGCCAAAAAGACGTTCGTTTCCCTCACCTTGTCCGGACCTATCATCAAGGGGTTATCTCTGAGGACGTACTGGACCTCCTGTAGAGAAAAGCAGGAGAGACTGGTGGTCATTGTGCTGCAGACATCTTCGAATCCTTCGCTGCTCTTTCCGGAAAATTTCTTTAGGAAGAAACCGGCTACACTGTCTGGATCCAGACTTTTGCAGGTCTCAGCAAGCAATGTTGGAACATCACTTGTGAGCAGCTTCAGGATAGTATCAACCATTGTTTCCTTATGCTCGAAACCAAAGGCAAGAAAGCCTGAAAGCATGATGGTCGCATTATCGCTGAAGTATCGGTTTTTGTCTGACACCGGGATCAGGCTTTTTGAAATGCCGCTGAATACTTCGATCTTCAGGTCATCGGATGGTTTGTCTACAGAGGTGAGCCGCCAGTACGGATTCCATCCAACGCTGTGATACCGGTCGGTGGGGTCGATCTTTACGTAGAGAGAATCCGGAATAAGACGGTGGATCTCTCCCTTGAGATCAACGCACATGTATGTGATAGTGTCTTCTGGATGTTCGATACGGTCCTTTGCATTTTGGAGAATGGTGCAGGCGAGCGGCCCGGATGTTTTTCCGGATCCGGAACCGCCCAGCAGGAGGACATTCAGCAGGTTATCTTTCTCGGGGACTGCAAAATAGTGGCGGTTGTCCGTTTTCCCAATGATTATGCTGGATGTCGGCAACAGGCTCTTCCACTGTTTCGGTATTGACGGAGTCTGAGCTGCAAGCTTTTGCCTGGATGTCTGGTATGTACTCAGGCTTTTGACATGCAAATACTCCCCCCAGATAAACAATCCCAGGGGAATAAGAAGCAATAGTAGCCCCGGTGGCATGTCGTAAGGATTCAGCCAGTTACTCATTGATCATCTCCTCCAGCTCCTCATATCCCTTTGCTACGAGTTTAAAGATTTTCTCCAGATAGTGCAGGGTGTCAATTTCCGAATCGTGGTAATAATCGGCATTTTTATCGTACTCCCGAAAGAGGTAGTAAATTTTTGATACTGCTGAAGTCGGCGATTCTTTGACACAGTCAAATAGATTTTCTTTCTGATACCGTGACATCATTTTTGATACCGCGTTCATCGCATCCTGCATTTCACATTCCAGCGACATTTTTGACAAAAAATCATCTATTGTCTTGATCATATCTGACTCCTTTCATTATCATCTTCGTCGTAACCATCATCATGTAGTTTCTGATTACATTCTTCATTCATCGCACGGCTGAAGTACCTGCCTCGATTTTCTTGGTCGTGCAGGTAGCGCAGTAGCTTTGGCAGCTCTTCTTGCTCTATTGGCCTGCCAAGAACAGACTCTACCGTTGCTCCGACCATGATCTTCCGGTGTGTGTCGGCTTTTCGCTCTTCTGTGTTTTTTCTTGCCTTCAGAACGCGTTCCTGTTCACGCAGCTGTGCCTGACGCTGTTGCAGGTCATTTATTCTTTCCGCTAAAGATCTTGATGTTGCCATAGGCTTTCTCTCCTTTTTTTCTTTAATTATGTTTTTTTTTATTGAATTAATCGCACGTTTTAAAGGAGATTCACCATACTTCGTTCCATGTCTTTTCTCCCAAATTATTTTTTTTCTTGTTGATGCCAGAATTGAAAGTTTTCTGAGCATAATCATTTCGAACAAGATGTTTATGCAGTCTCTTACAGCGTAAGAGCGCACTTATAGACACCCGGGAGGGGTGTCAAGTGCGCTCCTTCGCGGAGGGCGGTTAAAACTACGGAAAAAGGAAGTAATGATATGGCGATATTTCATTATTCAATTAAGCTGGTAAAGCGAAGCGAGGGTCATTCCGCTATCGCTGCCGCAGCGTACCAGTCTCGATCAAGACTGCGAGATCCGGAGACCGGGCGTACACATGATTACAGCAGACGAAAAGACCTTATATATAAAGAAGTAATGCTCTGCGAGCATGCTCCTCCTGCATATAAGTACAGGAAAACGTTATGGGCGGCAGTCCAACAGTCAGAACATGCATCGAATGCGCAGCTTGCCCGTAATATAGAGATTGCGCTGCCCGTCGAATTGGAACCAGAAGAACAAATCGGGCTGGTACGGTCATATATCAAGAGCACTTTTGTGGAAAAAGGCATGTGTGCGGACTTCAGTATTCATTGTCCGGACGGTAAGCCTTCAAATCCGCATGTACACATTCTGCTGACGCTTCGCGGAATCCGTGAGGATGGCACATGGGACGTTAAAGAACGTAAAGAATACGAACTTGATCCATGTGGTAACCGTATTCCCATCATTGATTCAGAAACCGGACGACAAAAAGTCGGGAAGGGAAACAGGAAACAATGGAAACGGGTGTTGGTGAAAGCAAATGACTGGAACGATCGGGAACTTGCTGAGACATGGCGCAGCGCATGGGCAGAAGCAGTTAACGAAGCGTTGCAGAAAAAAGGCCTCAAGGTCCGGGTCGATCACCGTAGCTATATACGTCAGGGAAGTGAGAAAATCCCGACACAACACGAAGGAACAGCAGCTCGTAAGTTGGAAAGCAATGGCGGTGTTTCGGAGCGATGCGAAGAGAACCGACAGATCCGGTCTTATAACCAGGCGGTTGAAATTGGAAAAACCGAGGCGGCTGAGCTGGGAAGATTAATACACAAACGGGGGCAATTGGATGAGCGGGCAAGACGACTTCTACAGGGAAGAAGAGATTCTCACACTGGCAGAAGAGTTGCAGAATCAAACATTGGAGCAATCGCGGCTGTTGAAAGAGCAGGAAAGATTGATTGGAAGGATTCGGGAAAAAAACCGTGTGCTGAAAAATCTTGCAACAATTCAGCAAAAACATATCGAAGACCTCCAAGACGCTAACCGGCATCTGATGGCAAAGACTTCCAGTCAAATGCAGACGATTGAAAAATGGCGTATGACAGCATTCATACTAGCAGTAATACTGGCGGTTTTCATACTAACTATTTGGAAACTGCTTCATATTTAAACATTAATTGCCGTAAAGGCAGGAGGATTTACACCATGAGAACCATTGTAATAGATGTAAGAACGGATCTGATGGGATTTCGTGAATTACGATGCACAGTTGTGCTTGATAATGAGATACCGGTTGTACAGATACGAGGGGGGTTAGGCTCAGTACAATCGTGGTTGGAAGAAGAGCCTGAGATAAGGAGATGCCATGTTGATATAACCATTTGCTCTCCGATATATACAAGAAATGACATCCTCTTCAGTTTGGCAACATTTATGGTCTGCGCAAGAGATTTTGATTGCAAGTGGGCAATCGTTGAGCTGACGGATTCGAGGCTGAGACTTATGGGTGAGGAGCTTAACGAATTGCTTGATGCTGATCGGTATTCAACCGAGGACAGGATCTATGTATCGCTTGATGAAGCGCTTGATGCAAAGATGGAATCAATCCTTAAAGAATCGAACAACGAGGGTTATGACTATTATATGTATGAGGGAGGATACAGAAATGCAGACTACTATTGAGAGGCAGGAGGCGGCTTTGATGCCGCCTCCAACAGAGGAAAATATAAAACAAATCATCTCTGATTCTGAACAAGGGGAAAACAAACTGGAAGATAAGAATTTTGAGATGATTACACAAAAGGACGGGAAACTCAAAAAAATCTATGCGCCGCGTGGGTTATCCGTAAAGATGCTTGCCCAGATTGAATTCCCGCGGCGTGTTTGGCTGGCAGAAGGTTTTATTCCACCTGGTGTGACCGTTATTATTGCAGATTATAAAAGCGGCAAGACATTATTCGCATATCAGTTTTCAATAGCCGTGGCTACCGGCGGGACTTTTCTCGGCTGGCAGGTCAGCAAAGGGACAGTCGTATATTTCGACCTCGAAAGTAACTTTGAGCGGGCACAGGAACGACTTATCCGCATGGGGGCAGATATGGATGACCTGGAAAAATTTGTTATTGTAACCAATGGCATTGAGATGCTGAGATCGGGACTTGAAGAGCAATTGATTGCTTACAAACAGCGCTATCCGGATCTTCGCCTGGTGGTCATCGACACTTTGTCCAAGGTGTATCCGAGCATCGGAGAAAAAGGCATGTTTATGGAAGAGACCAAGTTATATGGGGACCTTCGCAGACAAGCGCAGCAAATGGGAATCACAGTTATAATCATACACCACAAGACGAAGATGGATTCTGGAAGTGGTATCAATCCCCTGAGCCTTGGGTACGGAACAAACGCCCTTCCGGCAAATGCGGATGTAATTATCGGCCTTTATAGAAGACACACAACGGATTCCGAGGTCCATCTTCTGGCACAAGGGAATGATATAGAAAACCTGGATCTTATCTGTGAGTATAAGGATCTGAAATGGACAGTTATGGGAAATTCGGAGGAAATTGCAAACCGACGGCAGGAGGAAGAGATCCTGAGCACTTCACAGTTTAAAGCCATCGCGTCTGTCTGGCGTAATCACAAGGGGAATACGATCTCTTTCCGCCCTTCAGATTTGATTGAGGAAGCTCAACACTGGCCCGATATCGGATGGATCGGAGAGGCGAAAGGATTTGCAAAATGGATACGGGAAAACAAGTTCCTGATCGAAAGGACCCTTGGCGTAGAAGTCGCTGAAAAACGCAATAATGCCGGACAGCAATTCTTTCTGTCACGAATTGGGCAGATTAATGAAAAACCAGATACCTGAAACATTCATATGGTACCGGCTGCAGGGTGTAATTTTAGGGCATGCCATTTTATGGCAGGATAGTGCGTGAAGGAAAACCCAGCAGAAATGTATTCGGCGGAGACGGAGGCAAAGAATCTGTACATAAATCAGAAAACACTAGTTAAAAGAGCCGATAAACGGCAGGAGGAAAAGCCATGAGCCATTACAGCTTAGCAGTATTTCATAGGAAAGACCAGGACATTGAGGAACTTCTTGCTCCCTTTGAGTATTACGGTTTTGATGCGTTATATATCGGGTCCACACAACAGGAGTTTCCAAGTGGTGCCCGTGTACAAGATGGAAGTATCCATTATATGCCATACAATTTCAAATATAAATTTGATGATTGGTGTGTAGGAGGAAGATATAGTGAGAGTCTGAGAAGCGGAGGCAAGCTTGTTGACTCAGCCAGAGTAGGGGATTGTGATTTTGCAATTGATGAGGAAAACTATAAACTATACTCGCGTATTTGGGATGTTGTAATAGACCACAAAAAACCAGAGCCGGGCGAATCCTTTGATATCGATGATAATACGGCAGAGTATATCCGAGAGCTCTATAGAGACCGTGAGAGCTATGCGAAATATCGGTCACAGTTTTTTACATTCGCAGTCATATTGCCTGATGGTACATGGCATAACTTATGGGATCCCGACGACTTATTTGGTTATTATTATGGGACACCAGAGGAAGAGCGTGAATGGATGGAGCATTATAAAGAACGCTTCCTGGAGACAGCTGATCCGGATTGGATCCTTACTGTGGTGGATTGCCACATTTGAGATTAAAATAAATATGACGTTCCCGTGTATGATGCGGGGCGTCATTTTTATTATAGGAGTATATACATTACATGCATTTGCTACACTATATACATGACTAAGAAAGCATTGAGATGCTGAAGGATGGCATTGAGGACTATTAGATGAGCTATGACTCGAGGAGGACTTGATGCACTG
>CADBRY010000014.1 GCA_902797195.1 uncultured Eubacteriales bacterium | reverse complement strand
TGGAGGAAGATCACCTCATCATTGCCTGTTGCTTCAAGCATCTCGGAAGTGACTCTGAAGGGAGTAAGCATCCTTACTCTGTCGGGGATCTGCTCTTCTTCACCCATGGATGCCCAGATATCAGTGTAGAGCACATCGGCGCCCTTGATGGATTCTATGTCTGAGCTTACTTCGATAACCGCGCCCGTTTCCTCTGCAACGGCCTTTGCTCTTGCAATAACATCCTTATCCACCTGATCTGCCAGCTCTGCAGGACCATAGGCGACGAAATGCATGCCCATCTTGGCGCAGCCATACATCCAGGCATAAGCCATGTTGTTTCTTATGTCGCCTACAAATACAACCTTGCATTTATTCAGGGGTTTTGCCACGTGCTCTTCGATGGTGAGCAGGTCCGCGAGTATCTGTGTCGGGTGATCCACATCGGTCAGTCCGTTCCATACGGGGACTCCCGCATACTTTGCGAGATCCTCAACTACCTTCTGATCATATCCTCTGTATTCGATACCGTCGTAGAAACGACCCAGAACTTTAGCCGTGTCCTCCAGTGATTCTTTTTTGCCCATCTGTGATGACTTGCTGTCGAGGAATGTGACTCCCGCACCTTCATCCATGGCCCCTACTTCGAATGCACACCTGGTTCTGGTTGAGGTTTTCTCAAACAGAAGGACTACGTTTTTTCCCTTAAGAAGTTCGCCTTTGATACCGGCTCTCTTTTTTGCCTTGAGATCGTGGGACAGATCCAGAAGATAACGGATCTCCTCAGGGGTAAAGTCCATCAGCGTAAGAAAACTTCTTCCTTTCAGATTTACAGCCATAAGTTTTTGCTCCTTTCACAAAACAAAATAATAATGGATAACCGATCAGCCCTGAAGGAACCCCCAGCTAATATCGTCCGCTACTGAACTCAAATCCACTGAATCATCCTGCGAAGGCTCTTCTTCGCCTTCTTGGGAGTCATCGGCGGGGGCTGTCACATTGTTGTTTCTCAGCGCTTCTTCTATTATTCCCGGAAGCCTGTTTTCAAGGGCTCTTTCAACTGCTCTTTCGATCCTCAGATCCAGATCGTCGGATCCTGTTCCCAACCCACCGATACTGTCGTCGGATCCTGTTCCCAACCCATTGATACTGTCGTCGGAAACGTTGATTCTGTCCATTTCTTTCTCGTAATACCTGTCAAAGTAATCCACGATTGCGGCCACCATAACATCACCAAAGGTGGGGAAAACTTCCCTGTCCATGGTTTCTAAATAATGCTGGGCCTTCCTGTGGAGTTCGTTACTTTGATCGAATTCAAATGGAGACTGGATATTGGACATTACTCTGCCTTATCCTCTTTTTCTTTTTTTATTTTATCTTCTCTGTCCAGAGCAAGCTTTGCAAGGGATTCATAACCCTTGGCGTTTGCACAGATGTCCTCGATGATCTCAACTTTGGAAGCGTCGTACTTACCAAAATTCTTTATAAGGCTGGCGCCTCCGCCAACCACGTGAAGCTTCATAAGATCCGGAGTGTATTCATACTTTCTCAGTATACCGAATATGTTCTCAACATAGTCCTCGGCCACCTTGCGGATACGCTCAAGATACTGGGATCCGATATCGGCTGTTCCGTTGCGGAAGATCTCCTCTATGGTCTCTTCTTCCATATTGATCCCATAGCGGTCCATGATGGCATTCTTTGCCTTTATCATGCACTGGTTCACGCCGTACTTCTCTGTCCAGCAGCGCTCTTCCTGAGGCTGTTTGTTGTTGATATACATTATGTTCATGGTGCCGTTGCCCACATCCGCAAGCATATTGATCCCTGTATAGAAATCGATATCTTTTACGATAGCAGGATAGCCCTGAGGAAATACACTGCATCCCACGATACGGATGTTGTACTCTTCGCCGTTGTACTTGAAGTTTACGGTCTCGTTCTTAAGAATATAATTACGGAATTCCTCTCTCTGTGTTCTGACCCATGCCAGAGGCAGTCCGCATGCAACGTGAACGTCGGCTTTATTCAGGTTGTCCCTGCCCAGTTCGCTGGCGATTCCCACCAGTGTAAGGAGATAATAATCCTCATCGACGATCTTGTTGGGGACAAACTCTTTCTGATGTTCACCGATCCTGTACCACTTGCCGTTGTACTCAAGAGTGTTCGTAGAAAATACAGGCTCTGAGTCGTAAGCTGTGATGCCGGCCTTTATCAGCGTGTTGGCTGTTTTGATGTTACCGTATCCGTGGTCAACTGCAATAATGTGTTTTTCTCCGTGCTTAATCATGAAATCCTCCTTATTACAACAAATCAACAGACACAGATCCCTGCGTCCGTGAACTGATTTCGTGAAATGATTATATTACATAGAACTCTCTTTAGTCAATTGCAAAGGGCAATTG
>CADBRY010000013.1 GCA_902797195.1 uncultured Eubacteriales bacterium | reverse complement strand
TGCCAAGGCATCCGGACATGAAGCGGCGACAGGAGATTTTGAAGGACTCCCACACGGGAGCTTTTGGAGCCATAGGACTTGTGCTGATGATGGTGATCTTCGTGGCGTCGGTGGCGGACATAACGGAAAGGGAATTCCTCCACCCGGTCATCCTGATGGGCGTGATCGCCACATTGTCCAGGATGTGCAGCGCAATGGACGTGCTGATCAGGCCGGCCATGGGAACGAGCCAGTACGGCAGCATGTCTTCCGGAAAGTCCATGAAGATCTACGCATTTATAGCTGTCACGCTGGGAATCGCGGTCTTTTTTGCCGGGGACATGCTCATGCTGATCCTCACGGATGTGATAGCATATGATGGGGGAATCGAATTTGAGATACCGGAGCTTATGGGATTTTCCCTGGTCGCCCTGGTTACGTTGGCGGCATCTCTGTTCACAGGCGTGTATGACAGGAAGGCCCTTGGAGGCATGAACGGAGACATATCCGGGCACATGATAGTGACAGGTGAGATGTTCGGCCTTTTGGCGGCGGCTCTTGTGATATAGGAGGGCGGATGGTTTTTATTTTCGGCGGTGCGTACCAGGGCAAACTGGATTATGCAAAGAACAACTATAGCCTGGAGACAGTCTTTGACTGCAGGGCCGGGGCACCCACGCCCGAAATGTCTGCAGAAGTCATATGCGGACTGGAAGCCTTTGTGAAAGATTGCAGCGGCAGAGGTATAGAGGCGGCGGACTGGTTCCGGGAGAGAAAAGAGGAATGGAGGGACAAGGTACTGATAATGCAGGACATGTCTCAGGGGATCGTTCCCATGGATAAAGAAGAAAGAGCGGCACGGGAAATGAACGGCAGGCTCATGATCTACCTGGCCGGTGAAGCGGATGAAGTGGTCAGAGTATTTTGCGGTATAGGAGAGAGGATAAAATGAGATCGCAGATTTGCTTGATAAGACATGGCAAAACAGTAGGAAATGTAAGAAAACTGTATTACGGCAAGACGGATGTCCCTCTGGCAGAGGAAGGCATGGATGAGCTCAAGGCGCAGAACGAGAAGGGGATATATCCAAAGAGCGATTACTGTCAGATCATGACCACGGGGCTGATCCGCACAGTCCAGACTAAGGACATCATATATGGAGACCATCCCTATGGTGTGATCGAAGATCTTCAGGAGATAAACTTCGGCGAGTTTGAAATGAAGAGCTACGAACAGCTCCTTGAGAATGCAGATTACAGAGACTGGATAACCGCAGAAGATCTGGACAAGGTGCCTCCCGGAGGCGAGAGTATCAGGCAGTTCAACCACAGGGTAATAAGAGGATATGAGACTCTTCGGGAAGCTCACAGGGCGTTCAGAGTGCAGGGATCCGGAGGGGGAGACACCGCGTCTGCCGGGGAAAACTTTTCACAGGCAAGCAGCACCCCACTTACGGTAGTGATATGCCACGGAGGAACCATATCTGCGATCATGGATCACATCTATCCCGGTGTGCATGATAACATGTACGGGTGGATCCCGGACCCGGGACACGGATATCTGTTGACTTTGGAAGAGGAAGAGATTGCAGATTGTGAAGAGTTTTGAGATAATAACAGAGTATATTGATAGTAATCCAGGAGGGTAAGATGAGCGACGATAACAAAAAGGTAATAACAATAAGCAGAGAATTTGGAAGCGGCGGCAGACTCATAGGAAGAAGACTTGCCGAGAAACTGGGAGTGCCCTATTACGATAAGGAGCTTCTGGACAAGATCGCAGAGGATTCAGGCTTCAGCAGAGAGATGATAGAAGGTGCGGAGAAAAGAGCAAAGAACAGCTTCCTCTACAGCCTTGCTTCGGCAATGGGCACGGGAGAGGCCGGACCGGAGAGCCTTTCACTTAACGAAAGATTCTTCCTGGCACAGTTTGACTCGATCAGGAAGCTGGCTCAGGAAGAGGGCTCATGCGTAATAGTTGGACGCTGCGCAGACTACATTCTGAGAGACCTTCCCTATGCCACAAATGTGTTCATCTACGCTGAGGAAGCGGATAAGATCAAGA
>CADBRY010000012.1 GCA_902797195.1 uncultured Eubacteriales bacterium | reverse complement strand
TGATCTTCACTACAACTCATCCCCTCATCTATGGTTTTGAATCAATACAGTATAGCACCTTTTACTTATTTGTCCATAGGTGACATATAACACATTCGCTTTTTTTCACCATCCGTACAGGGGGTTATGTGGAAAAAGGGCTGCATATCAGAAGCCCAGTTTGGGAGCAAGAAGACACCATATGACCGGTATGAAGAGGGCCGGAATAAGATTCAATGTTTTGCAGTCCTTGATCTCCAAAATCGCAAGTCCCGATGTGAATATAAGCAGTCCTCCGACGATAGATAATTCCGTCATCATGATCTCGTCGATGAAACCGCCGCACAGCAGAGTCAGGCCATAGATGCCTCCCTGCCATAAAAACAGTATGCCTGCGGCCAGACACATGCCCACACCGTATGTGGATGCAAGAACCATGGCCGTAACCAGGTCAAGAGTCGCATTGGTAAAAAGATATGTATGATCCTGATAAAGTGCACTCTGTACGGGTCCAAGGATGGAGAGGGTACCTACGCAGAAAAGAAGGGAGCCTGTAACAAGGCCCTGTCCCAGCCTGGTATCTCGCGCATTTATTACCTGCTCATCCTGCTCACCGGAATCTTTATTTCTTTGGGTCAGCCTTCCCACTCTTCCATCTAAATCAAGAAGAGTTCCTATGGCTCCCCCGAAGGCCAGGCTGAAAATAAACAGCACGGGATACTCGCTGTTTGGCATATTCTGGACCACGGCATTTATGCCAAGCCCAACTGCAGCCAGTCCCATGGCATTGTAAAGGCAAGTGCTGATCCTGTCGCTGACGACTTTTTTTACAAGACCTCCGAGCAGGCTTCCGATTATTATTGTTCCCATGTTGACGAAAGTGCCTATCATACTACGTTCCTCCTGAACAACATAAATACTAACAAAAACCCTTACAATGTCAATAAGCAGCCTGTAATGTAAAAATACTTGACAGTTGCCTTTGCATCTCATATAATCCATCTGTCAAGTTATTCGACTTGTCATTTATCCGGTACAAGGAAGATCACCAGCCGATCAACGGGAGAACAACTGTGGTAATCGATGATTTAGCGAGAAAAGATCTGCTCTTTGACTTTTACGGGCAGCTGTTGACGCCCCGCCAGCAGCAGATCGCACAGATGTATATCCGGGAGAATCTGACCCTAAGCGAGATATCTCAGGAGCTTGATATAAGCAGGCAGGCGGTCCACGACGCCCTTAAGATCGCGGGGAACAGCCTTGAGGGATACGAGGACAAGCTGGGGCTGGTGAAAAGATATCTTCACTCCATGGACGCCATTGCAAAGATCGACGAAAAGATCGTGGATCTTATGGAGAAAGCCAAGGATCCCGCGCTGGTAAGGAGCATGGAAGAGATCAAAAGGATAATAGACAGCCTTGAAGAGTAGGAGGACAATATCCCATGGCATTTGAGGGATTATCGGACAAATTACAGGGAGTTTTCAAAGGACTCAAGGGCAAGGGCAGTCTCACGGAGGCCGATATCGATGCGGCAATGCGTGAAGTCAGACTGGCTCTTCTTGAAGCCGATGTAAACTTCAAGGTCGTCAAGGAATTTGTGGCTTCCGTCAAGGAGAAATCCCTGGGAGAGGAAGTCATGAAATCTCTGACTCCCGCTCAGCAGGTCATTAAGATAGTAAACGATGAGCTGACGGATCTCATGGGCGGGACCGACAGCAAGCTCACATATTCATCAAGAGGATTCACCGTCCTCATGATGGTTGGACTGCAGGGTACAGGTAAGACGACCACATGCGGTAAGCTTGCAAGGTATCTTGTGAAGAACGGCAAGAAGCCCAGGCTCTGCGCCTGCGACGTATACAGGCCGGCGGCTATAGATCAGCTGGAGGTGGTGGGAAAGAGCGTAGACGTTCCCGTCTTCACGATGAGGGACACCAAGGACCCGGTCAAGATCGCCGAGGCCGCCATATCGGAAGCTGAGAAAAAGGGACTTAACGTTCTTATTATCGATACGGCGGGACGTCTTCAGATAGATGAAGAACTGATGGAGGAACTTTCCAGACTGAAGAAGGCGGTAAGACCTCATG
>CADBRY010000011.1 GCA_902797195.1 uncultured Eubacteriales bacterium | reverse complement strand
CCACGGAGCTTCCAACAACATTCACCACGGAAAGGATCCTTGCTCCCTTCTTCTTTGCCTCTCTCAGGGCCTCCAATGTGTCAAGGGTCTCTCCCGACTGGCTTATGGCGATGAACAGAGTCTTGTCGTTGACAAAGGGATCTCTGTATCTGAATTCAGATGCCACATCGATCTCCACGGGGATCTTGGCCAGTTTTTCGATTACGGATTTTCCCACAAGTCCCGCGTGATAGGCTGTGCCGCAGGCGACTATGTAGACTTTTTCGAAGTTTTCGATGTCCTCTTTGGTCATGGTTATTCCGTCAAGATTGATGGAGCCGTCCTCTTCCACACGGCGCATGAGTGTCTCTCTGATGCCTGTGGGCTGTTCGTGGATCTCCTTGATCATAAAGTGATCGTAGCCTTCTTTTTCGGCTGCATCCGCATCCCATGTCACGTGGAAAACTTCACGGTCGACCTTTTTACCGTCTTCATCGAATATGGTGATGTCGTCCTTTGTGAGCACCACCGTTTCGTTGTTCTCTATGAGGTATACCTCCCGAACATATTTGAGAAGAGCCGGTATATCCGATGCGATGAAATTGCATCCGTTGCCGATTCCGGCTACAAGGGGCGCATCCTTTCTCACCGCGACTATCTTGTCCGGTTCCGCCGCGGCTATGGCGCATACCGCATAGGCTCCCCTCATGTCTTCAACAGCTTTGTTTACGGCTTTCAGAAGGTCTCCGTCGTAGTAGATCCCTATAAGGTGTGCGATCACCTCCGAGTCCGTCTCGGACTTGAACTTCACGCCGTACTCTCCCGAAAGCCATTCCCTTATCTCCTGATAGTTCTCTATGATCCCGTTGTGGACTATGGCTATGGAATTGTCCTGGTTGCCGTGAGGATGAGCATTTATATCGGAGGGTGCCCCGTGGGTAGCCCAACGGGTGTGACCTATTCCCATTGAAGAATCGAAATCATCCTCTCCTATTATCTTCTCCAGGTTCTTGATCTCACCTATGTGTTTGCGTATCTGTATGCTGCCGTCAATGGGCAGGGCTATTCCCGCAGAATCGTAGCCTCTGTACTCAAGTCTCTTAAGTCCGTCTATGATCCGTTCCTTTGCGTTGCTTTCTCCGACGAATCCAACTATTCCGCACATATATCACTTACCTCCTCGATATTTATGAAATATCTTTTCCCTGTGTATTACCCGATTTGTTTCGTAATCTGAATTACCCGAACTGCCTCGTGATCTGTCTCGCCAGATCCTCGGCCAGCTCCGTTATATGGTCAACGTCCTGACCTTCTATCATGACTCTGGCCACAGGCTCTGTTCCCGATGGACGTATGAGAACTCTGCCGTTGCCTTCAACTTCCTTCTCCACTCTGGCGATGGCTTCTTTGACTGCCGGATCCTGCATGAATTTATTCTTGTTTTCATTTTTCACCCGGGCATTCTTGAGCACCTGAGGATAGATCTCGATCTCATCGGAGAGCTGGCTGGGCTTCTTGCCCGATTCCAGCACCGCCTGAAGAAGCTGGAGAGATGACAGTATCCCGTCTCCCGTGGTGGTATGGTTCAGGAATATAATATGGCCCGACTGTTCTCCGCCGATCTTTCCACCTGTTTTGAGCATGCTTTCCAGAACATAGCGGTCGCCCACAGGGGTAACGTTGACTTTGCATCCCATATTTCCCATGTGCTTGTGGAATCCGATGTTGCTCATGACCGTTGCCGTAACCAGATCGTCGTCCAGCTGGCCGCGACTTTTCATCATTCCCGCGCAGATGCAGATAAGCTTGTCACCGTCTATTATCCTGCCCTTTTCATCCACCGCGATGAGTCTGTCCGCATCACCGTCGTACGCCAGGCCCAGAAGGGCGCCGTCCTCCACCACTGCCTTCTGAAGGGCCTCGGGATGGGTGGAGCCGCACTTGGCGTTTATATTCGTGCCATCGGGCTTGTTGCCTATTATCCGCACATCCGCGCCAAGGTCTCTGTAGACCTTCTCAGCCACCTTGTATGCAGCTCCGTTGGCGCAGTCCAGAACGAGCTTGATGCCTTTGATGTCCACGTCGATGGTGGACTCAAGGAAGCGGGCATACTTTGCTCCCGCATCGTCATCCGCATCCAGGCAGCGGCCAATGCTGCTTCCCGTGATGTGGCTGTTCACGTCGATATCTCTTAAAAGGATGTCCTCGATGTCGTCTTCGATGTCATCGTCAAGTTTGAAACCCTCTCCGTTGAAGAACTTGATCCCGTTGTATTCAAAGGGATTGTGGGAGGCGCTGATCACCACTCCCGCATCGGCGTTATACGCTCTTACCAGATAGGCTATTGCCGGCGTGGGAAGGACTCCCACCTTGATCACATTTCCGCCTACCGCGGTTATTCCGGCGCTGAGAGCATCTTCAAGCATGTCTCCCGAAAGCCTGGTGTCCTTGCCTATAAGGAAGATGGGGTTATTCTTGCTCTTGCTCAAAACATGAGCGCCGGCTTTTCCCAGCTTAAAAGCAAGCTCCGGGGTCAGCTCTGAATTTGCCACCCCTCTCACTCCATCTGTTCCAAATAATCTACCCATAATTTATCCTCCAAACTGATTATCGTTTCTCTATCCGACTGAACCCCCTATTCCACAAGGAATTGAGCTTTTTTCTCAGTCATGCTGTCCACCGTGACTCCGCTTACTCCCTCGGGGAAGACGATGTTGATCTCCTCTTCGTTTTCTCCGTACTCGCAGTTGGAAACGTCAACGGTAGCTCTGAATTCACCTTTTTTCGCTTCATTTACGGCGGAACGTGGTCCTCTTATAACGATCTCCACCGATTCGGGGCTTTCAAGAGTCGCCTTGAGATCCATATCTTCCAGTATGTTCTCCCCGACCTTTTCCACCTTTATTCCGGATATGGTGGCCGTTATGGTGGGATCCACATTCCCTACCACATAGAACCACAGGGCTATTGCTATAAGCAGGGATATGGCCAGCCGGAATTTCCTATTTCTCAGCATTCTCATCCCTCGCTTCCTTCATTGCATCCGTAAGGTCCATGGTTCTGTCCATGTCCTTTTCACTTTGCTGATTTCTGACCTTTGAGAAGAACCCCTTGGCCAGAGGTATCTTGTCGATCCTGTCAGAGAAATCGTTGCCTTTCAAATAGAACTCAAGGAGAGTCTTCTCGATGGTTCTGGAATCCAGGAACCTCTCCAGCTTGCCGTCCCTGGCCATGGAAATGATCCCCGTTTCCTCGGACACTATGACCACCAGGGCGTCGGAATGCTCGGTTATGCCGATGCCGGCCCTGTGCCTCGTACCCAGCCTGCTGTCCACGTTATCGCTTCCCGTAAGAGGCAGGACGCACCCTGCCGCGTGAATCTTTCCGTTTCTGATTATGATGGCGCCGTCGTGAAGGGGCGACCCCTCGTAAAATATGTTGCCCAAAAGCTGCTCGGAAACGTCTGCATCAAGCTGTGTTCCCGTCTCGGCAATATCCTCAAGGACCGTCTGTCCCTCAAATACCATGAGAGCGCCAAGTCTGTCCGCGGAAAATGACTCCACCGCTTTCGCGATGCTGCTTATGCTCTTCTTGATCCTCTCCTTGTCGTCGGAATGGAGGCTTGTGCGCATGAAGCTTCCTCTTCCCATGTACTCCAGAGCTCTTCTCAGCTCCGGCTGGAAAACTATCATGACCGCAACGGCTCCCAGGGCGACTGCACCCTTGCACATCCAGTTAAGAGTGTAGAGATTGAGAGTTTCCGAGACGAACAGGGCGACCAAAAGCACCAGCACCCCTTTAAGGATCTGTTCTGCCCTCGTCTGCACAATAAAACCCAGGATTTTATATATCACAAATGCCACTATGAGAATGTCAACTGCATCGGTGATACCGAACCCCGAGAATGCGTTTATGAATATGTCTTGAATGTTTGTGGCTCCTGTTGTGACCATAGTTTTCTCCACATTTTATTCTACAAAAAAAACCGCTGCGTGACAATACGCAGCGGCACTATTTCGGGATTAAATAGAGTTTTAATAGGATGTTTCCAGAAGACCGTAATCTTCATCCTCTCTCTTGTATACCACGTTCACAGAGTCCGTCTCCATGTTCAGGAAAACGAAGAAATCATGTTCCAGAAGTTCCATCTGAACGATGGCTTCGTCCACTGTCATGGGGACCAGTTCAAACTTCTTTCTCTTCACTACATGGATCTCTTCATCAGCCTCCTCGAATACAGGCACCTCCGCAAAATCGATGGCTTTCTGTCCCTTATGCTTCTTCTGAAGTTTGGTCTTGAATCTGGACATCTGGCTGGAAAGCTTCTCAATGCACCTGTCCACACAATCATAGGGGTCGTCAGCCTTGACTTCCGCTCTGAAAATGGTTCCGTTGGCATTGATGGTGGATTCCACTTTGTATCCGGCTTTTTCCCTTATAACCATTACATTGCCGGCGATTTCGTTTGAAAAATACTTGTCCAGTTTCTCGAATTTCTTCTCGATAGTCTCCTTGAGCTTTTCGCTCGGGTTATAGTTTTTTCCTGTGATAATTACTTCCATTACAGGCCTCCTTTACTGTCTTTTGTTTACATTTTAGCATGAGGCGAAGAGGTATTCAATGGATTGGTTGTTCTTTGCATAATTTCCCGTTGCCCTTTGGAAAATGGGATTTATAATATAGTCAGCAGGGAGGTTGAAATGGCTGTTATCTATGATTATTTTGGAGGGCTGTACATCAATCTGACCAACCGCTGCCCCTGCCGATGTGAGTTCTGCATCAAGAACTACACCGACAGTCTCGGCTCGGCGGATTCTCTCATGCTTGATCACGAGCCCACGGTGGATGAGGTAAAAGAGGAGCTCTCCCGCTGGAACGTAAAGGATTACGACGAGATCATCTTCTGCGGCTACGGTGAGCCTACCGAGCGTCTCGATGAGCTTCTTGAAATCGCCCGCTTCATAAAAGAAAAATACCGCAAGCCCATCAGGATCAATACCATCGGTCTTGCGGATCTTATCTGGGGTCGGGAAACACTTCCGGATCTTGAAGGCGTCATAGACTCACTTTCCATAAGTCTCAACGAAGCGGACGCCGAAAGCTTCGACCGTCTGTGTCATCCCCGCTTCGGCCTTCCCTCCTACGATGCCATCTGCCGCTACATCAGCAACGCGGGCAAATACGTTCCCCACGTGGCGGTCTCCGTCGTTCGCGGAACGTTAACTGAAGAGGCTCTTCAGATCTGCCGTGGAAAGGCAACGGATTGGGGCGTGGAATTCAAGGTTCGTTAAGGGTTTAAAAAACGGCACGGTCATTACTGACCGTGCCATAATATCAATGCCTTGTT
>CADBRY010000010.1 GCA_902797195.1 uncultured Eubacteriales bacterium | reverse complement strand
GAAATCAGATATATGAAAGGTTCTTAAAAGATGCATAGCGGAGGAATAGATTTGTTTTAACGCTCCCCCTTGGGCTATACTGAGGGCTGAAAATGCCGTATAGTATAACACAAAGACGTACCAGCAAACACCCTTGTTGGGGGAGTCCCGGCACAGGTTTTAAGGGAGAATATAGACAAAGAGTAGCTGTTTGAGAAGGAGACTATGACATGACAGGACATGAAATTCTGGGAGTGGTATTTGCAATATCGTTTATCTTGCTCGTGGGCATAGGGGGATTTCTCATTGCAAAAAAGAACACATCTGGGAAAACTGCCTACCAAAGAGAAAAGGAAGAGGGGAAAGCATACTCTCTTCCGAAGGCTTTTCTAGTCAGCTTGCTATGCATGGCATTGGCTATTTTAATCTGTGCTGTGGCGTCTCTATTGCCATGGAGCATTTGGGGGCTAATGTGAAAAAGCCGTTTTTGCTATACTAAGGGCTGAAAATACCGTATAGTATAACTTGCAGCCACTTCCATTTTTTTACATTGTGCGAAATCTCGCAAAAACGAAAAAATCGCACAAAAGTTTTGTGCGAATTATACTGAGAGTCGAGATGCCGCATGGTGCAACTATAGCATAACATCGCTTTCCTTTTTGCTCTCCTCGACCTTTTCGATGATGCCCTTCATAGGCTTATGCAAAAGCAACCCAAAGGCCGCTGCCCCTGCGGCGAATAGAAGCAGGATAGCAAGATCCTTGACCCAGGTCGCTCCATAGGTCCCTCCGATGCATTCCCTGAGAGCTTCCATGGCATATTTGAATGGCATGAAGGGGAAGAGGATCTGGAAGGGACGGGGCAGGACTTCCACCGGAAATGATCCGCCTCCGCCGGCGATTTGAAGGATCATTGCCACAACGCTCACAGCCAGGCCGATGTTCTCAAGGGCGAAGACCAGGGAGTAAACGATCAGGCTGAATACAAGTCCATTGACACAGGAACAAAGAATGAACAGCAGGGGATGGACGCAATGGATGCCCACGTAGAGCAGTTCTCCAATGGAGAGGAGAAGAGCCTGGGCAAGTCCGATCTCAAGGAAGAGTCTGTACCTTCCGATGAATGCCTCGTGGAGTCTGATGTTATCAAGTTCCTCTCTGCGCCTTACGTGGACATGGATCATGACCGCAGCGAAGAGCGCTCCGATCCACTGAGCGATCGCATTATAGAATGGGGCCATGACTGAGCCGAAATTCCTGATCGGGTATACTTCCTCGGTGTCCATCTTGATTGGGGTCGCCATGTTTTTGGCGATCACCGCCGCATCGTTTGTCATGAGATGGTTGATATCTTTCAGCATGTCGCTGTCAGCCAGACTCTCGAAAAGATCCGAGAGATTTCGGCAGCCCTCCTGGAGGGAGACAAGGGTGGACACTGTTTTATCAAGTCCGTTCTCAAGGGATCCAAGGGCCTTTTCCGATTGATCAAGGGTGTTCTCCAAAAGACCCATATCACCGTAAATACTATCCAGAGAGGTGCGGGTCTTGGATATGGCAGATCTGGCATCCTGTACCGCCTGATTGAACTGCTGGTCGATCTTGCCGTCCACATCCCCGTCGATCAGGGTGATGGAGGCCTCTGCATCGGAAATATCAGTAAGGACCTCATTGATATAGCCCTTGATAAGGGACCAGTTGGATGCATCCGCCTTCTCCAGTTTGTTCAGCTTATCGAGGATGTTCTGCATTTTGTCTGAGATCCTGCCAAATCTGGATGAAAGGCCGGACAGGCCCATACTGTCAAGTTTGGTTACGATTTTATCCACGGATGTTTTCATGGTGCCGACAGTATTTTTGTATTTGCCCAGTTTGTTTTGCACAAAGCTGTTGTATTTGCCCATATCATTCCTGACTGCCGAAAGATCCTTTTCGGCTGCGGAGAGATCCTTTGTCAGCAGGGCATTGAGGTCGTGTATCACATTTTCAGCGGAGGATGTATCGATTTCCTCGGGAACTCTGTTTTCGGCGGAGTTAAGCAGCTGCTCTCCCAGATCCAGAGTATCCTCTGAACTGCCGATCAGATCCTCCGATGCCTTTAACAGGTCACCTGCCGCCTCGGAGAGACCGTAAAATGCTTTTGCCATGGCAACGCTGCCGGCCAGATCAGAATTCAGATCGTTCATTCTGCCGGACAGGTCGGTGAACGTGTCCTGGGGATCCAGCCCCGCAGCCTCGGCGGCTTTGGCCGCGTCGGTGATATACTGACCCAGGGTATCGACAAAAGTGGCGTCTATTTCTTCTTCGAGAACCTCTCTGACTTTTCCGGTTATCTTGGGTGCGATGGCATTTGTCTTCTGGTTTTCATAGAAGAGAACCTTAGGGTGTTCCAGATCCCCTGAGGTAAAGCTCATCATCTTTTCGCTGAAATCTTCCGGGATAACGATGGCCGCGTAGCAGTCTCCCGAATAGACTGCGTCCACAGCTTTTTTCTTGCTGCTGACCACATCCCATCCAATCATATCGTTTCCGTTGATCGCATCGATGAACTTCTCCCCAACATTGATGTTAAGACCGAGCATTTCGGCTCCCTTGTCTTCATTTGCAACGGCGACGGGGATTCGGCCGGTGGATTTCGGCTCAAAGGGATCGTCGTTGGACAGTATGTTCAGCCATGCGAAAAGGCAAGGTACCACTATGATCCCCATAAGTATGACTATGGCGACAACGCTGGCCGTCAGACGCCGAAAATCGTGGAGGATTATATTGAGAATGTTTTTCATTCGTCTCCTCCTTCCTCGGTGTCATCTGTATTGCCGATACTGTTCTGAAGCCTGTAATCAAAATACTCCACGCTGACCAGATATGCGGATATGACAAACATACAGAGGATCCATATGATCAGAAATACGGTCTTGTCGCTGCCGGTGAGCAATCTGATCAGCTCCAGAGCCACCGGGAGCAGAAGCAGCACGATGCCGCTGACCTTGATCCTCTTCCTGTTTTTTTCATGCTGTTCATGGGCGAATGAACTGAGGCGGTTGTAAAGGTCATCTTTTCTATCCATTACATTACCTCCGTTTCTTTCATCTTCTTACTCATAAACTGCTTTACTCCAAGGAATGGCTTGCGGACAAATATGCCAAGGAGGGCGGCGCAGAGGAAGAATACCATCAGCTGTGCCAGATAGATAAGGAAATCATGTCCGTAAAGCCCGCAGATAGCTTCCCGCATAGCATTGATCCCATAGGGGAAGGGGAAGAACCTGTAGATCTTGTCAAAGATATCAGGCAGTATCTCTATAGGATAAGT
>CADBRY010000009.1 GCA_902797195.1 uncultured Eubacteriales bacterium | reverse complement strand
TAGGTTTGTTTTGAAAGGAGCACTAAAATGACAACAGGACTAATTGCGCTGGCAGTAGCATTAACCATCAGCTTTTCCACTCTTGGACCTGGCCTTGGTATGGGTAATGTAGGAAGCAAGGCGCTGGAAGGAATGTCCCGCCAGCCGGAAGTTATGGGACAGCTGAGAACGAATATGATTCTTGCATATGCGTTCATGGAATCCCTCACCATCTACGGTCTGGTTATCGCATTCATGCTTTTGGCAAAGATGTAATGGCCTCATAGAAGAGGGAGGAGTTTGTAATGCTTGAAGCATTAGGAGTAGACTTTAAGGAAATAATATTTGCGATCCTCAATTTCCTGGTTCTTGTGGTCGTGCTTGGAAAGTTTCTGTACAAGCCCTTTATCGGAGCTCTTGAAACCAGAAAACAGAACATCCAGGCTACTTACGATGCGGCCGATGCCGTCAACCGCAGAGCCGATCTCAAAATGGCGGAGTATGAAAAACGCATCGCCAAGGTAGAAGAAGAGGCACGGGAGATCATCAGAGAAGGCAAGAGCCGCGCAGAAGAGCAGGCCGGAATCATTATTGAAGAGGCGAACAAAAAAGCCTCCGATATAGTGGACCGTGCCGAGCAGGCTGCGAATCTGGAGAAGGCAAAGGCAATGGATGAGCTTAAGGACGAGATCGCGGATATGGTCATTATGGCAGCCGAACAGGTAGTTGGCAGAGAGATCGAAAAAGACGGTCACAAAGCCATAATCGACGATGTGATCAATAAGGCGAGGGATGCACAATGGCAGAGTTAGCAGTTGATCTCACCTATGGGACCGCGTTATTGGAAGCAGCCCGGGAGACGGAAAAGGAAGATCTTATTCTCCAGGAGGGGCTTGCTCTTGTGGAATTGCTGAAGGCGGAAGCGGATTTCAGGAAATTCATCGCTTATCCGGGTATTTCCGCCACCGAAAAAAAGGAAGTGATCACTTCAGTTTTTGAAGGCAGGATCTGCAATGAGCTTCTTAACCTTCTTTATATTCTGGTGGATAAAAGAAGGACCGACCGCTTTCCGGGAATAATCAAAGCATATAGAACTTTGCTTGAGAAGGAAGAAGGTGTTGAGTACGGAACTGTGCTGTCCGTGATCGACATGGATGAGACCCAGATAGCGAAGATAGAAGAAGATGTATCCAAGCTTCTTCAGACAAAGGTCAAACTGACCAATAAAACAGACCCCGGGATTCTGGCCGGAGTCAAAGTACTCATAGACGGCAAGATAATCGACGCTTCATACAGAAGGAAGCTGGACGATCTTTCCGCCAGGATGAGAAAACTATAGGAGAGGATTATGAATCTAAGACCTGACGAAATTAGTTCCGTCATAAAAGAGAATATCAAGAATTACAAAGAACAACTGGAGGTCGTGGATTTTGGCACGGTCATCCAGGTGGGTGACGGAATTGCCCGTGTATACGGGCTTGAGAACTGTATGGCAGGAGAACTGCTGCAGTTTAACGAAGATACATACGGCATGGCTCAGAACCTTGAAGAGGATAACGTGGGTGTTGTAATCCTGGGATCCGACAGAGAGATCAAGGAAGGGGACATAGTCAAACCCACAGGAACTGTCGTTGAAGTTCCCGTTGGTGAAGCCCTGACAGGAAGAGTGGTAAACGCTCTTGGCATGCCAATAGACAATAAAGGCCCTATCGATACTACCGAGACGAGACCCATAGAGAGTCCCGCTCCCGGAGTGCTGCAGAGAAGATCCGTATACCAGCCTCTTCAGACCGGTATAAAGGCCATCGACTCCATCATTCCAATCGGCAGAGGCCAGAGAGAGCTTATCATCGGTGACCGTCAGACGGGTAAGACCGCTATCGCCATCGATACGATAATCAACCAGAAAACTGAAGATGTCATCTGCATCTATGTTGCCATAGGTCAGAAGGCATCAACAGTTGCCCAGCTGACACAGACCCTTGAAGACAAGGGGGCAATGGACTATACGATCATAGTAAGTGCTACAGCATCAGATGCGGCACCGCTGCAGTATATCGCTCCTTATGCAGGATGTGCCATGGGAGAGTACTTTATGAACAAGGGCAAGGATGTCCTGATCATCTATGACGATCTTTCCAAACACGCTGTGGCATACAGAGCAATGTCCCTGCTTCTGAGAAGACCGCCGGGACGTGAAGCCTATCCGGGAGACGTATTCTATCTCCACTCAAGACTTCTTGAGAGAGCGGCTAAGCTTTCCGATGAAGAGGGTGGCGGATCCCTGACGGCACTGCCCATAATCGAAACACAGGCCGGAGACGTTTCGGCTTATATACCCACCAATGTTATCTCCATCACAGACGGTCAGATTTATCTGGAATCCGAACTGTTCTTCTCGGGACAGAGACCTGCGGTAAACGCCGGTATTTCCGTTTCCCGAGTAGGCGGTGACGCACAGATAAAGGCAATGAAGCAGGTTGCCTCCAGCATCAAACTGGAACTGGCTCAGTACAGAGAGCTGGCGTCATTCTCACAGTTTGGATCGGATATCGACGCAGATACCAAGAAGAGACTGGACCACGGTGAAATACTGATGCAGGTATTGAGACAGCCTCAGTACAAGCCTCTTAAGGTCGAAGATCAGATAATCATCATCTATGCGGCGACGAACCACTTCATGGAGAACATCGGCGTGGACAATGTTGGAGACTACGAAGAGAAACTGATCGACTTCATGAACACAGGATATCCTGAGATCGGAAGAGACATCAAATCAGAGGGTAAGATATCCGATGAGACCGATGCAAAGCTCAAGGAAGCTCTGAAGAAGTTCACGGATAAGTTTATCAACGATATGAACACCGAAACGATAATACAGCCGGAGGCTGAGTAATGGCGAAGCAATCCATACAGGACATCAAGAGACGAATAAAATCCGTATCAAGTACTGAGAGGATCACCAATTCAATGAAGTTGATCTCGGCGGGCAAACTCAGGAGAGCCAGGAAGCGTTACGAAGAAACCAACGAGAACTCCAAGTTTATTGCCAATGCCATCAACGACCTTTTCAGCAGCAGCATCGATATTCCAACCAAGTATCTTGAGAGCGATGATGAGATCGAAAAGAGCGTATATATCATCCTGACCAGCAGCAAGGGTCTTTGCGGAGGATTCAATTCCAATGTTCTCAAAAAGGCCCATGCGATGATAGATGCGGAGAAGGAAACTCCCTACATCGTCGCCATAGGAAGCAAGGGTTTGGAATACTTTGAAAAAAGAGGATATGAGATATACAGCTCCTACCTTGAACCTCCCGAATCGGCTACTTTTTACGATGCGGAGGAGCTTTCAAAACCCATAATCGAAATGTTCGACAAGGGTGAGATCGGCAAAGTCGTGTTGGTGTATACGGCCTTCGTGAATTCCATGGAGCAGACGGTCATCGAAAGGACTCTGTTGCCTTTCCATATAGATATCGATCCGGAAAGCGAAAAGGATATCAATATCACCGAATATGAGCCGTCGGCTGAGGTGGTGTTCAATTATCTGATCCCCAAATATGTGGAGATCCAGCTTTATTCTTCGGTGATCGAGTCAGCCACCTGTGAGCATGCGGCCAGAAGAATGGCAATGGAAAATGCAACGGATAATGCACGTGATATGCTGAGCAACCTGAATCTTCAGTACAACAGAGCCCGTCAGACAGCCATTACGGATGAGATCATAGAGATCGTGGCGGGATCCGAGGCGCAGAATTAGGAGGAAATAATGAACAAGGGACAGATCCATCAGGTAATAGGACCGGTAATCGACATCAAGTTCAAGGAAGATGAAATGCCTGAACTTCTCAACGCGGTCACTATAGATTTAGAGGGAAGAAAGATCGTGACGGAAGTCGCCCAGCACCTGGGTGATGATGTTGCAAGATGCGTTGCTCTTTCATCCACCGACGGACTTAAGAGAGGGATGGAGGCGGAAGATACGGGAAGCCCCATCAAGATCTCCGTGGGCAAGGAGGTCCTGGGAAGAATGTTCAATGTTATAGGAGAGCCAATAGACGAGATGCCGGCCATATCTTCCGAGCTTCAGGCGTCCATCCACAGAGAGGCTCCTTCCTTTGAAGAACAGGATACTTCATCTCAGATTTTTGAGACAGGCATCAAGGTTATCGACCTGATAGCACCATATACAAGAGGCGGTAAAGTCGGACTCTTCGGAGGCGCCGGCGTAGGAAAGACCGTTCTCATCCAGGAACTGATCAACAACATCGCCAAGGAACACGGCGGAATCTCAGTATTCGCGGGCGTTGGAGAGAGAACGAGAGAAGGTAACGACCTCTACTACGAAATGAAGGAATCGGGAGTTATCGATAAGACGGCCATGGTCTTCGGACAGATGAACGAGCCCCCCGGAGCCAGAATGAGAGTAGCTCTTACGGGCCTTACAATGGCTGAATACTTCCGTGATCAGGAGAACCAGGACGTTCTTCTGTTCATAGACAATATTTTCAGATTTACTCAGGCGGGATCCGAAGTATCGGCTCTGCTGGGACGTGTGCCCTCCGCCGTAGGTTACCAGCCAACGCTGGCGACGGAGATGGGCGCTCTTCAGGAGAGGATCACCTCCACAAAGAAGGGATCCATCACATC
Organism: uncultured Eubacteriales bacterium; assembly: GCA_902797195.1. GTDB lineage: Bacteria > Bacillota > Clostridia > Peptostreptococcales > Anaerovoracaceae > Lentihominibacter. Next base: position 4,984 of record CADBRY010000009.1, on the reverse strand, counting down.
CGTACAGGCTGTATACGTACCTGCAGACGACCTTACCGACCCGGCTCCCGCAACCACATTTGCTCACCTGGATGCCACCACGGTTCTGTCACGTTCCATATCAGAGCTTGGTATATATCCTGCGGTAGATCCTCTTGAATCCACTTCAAGGATCATGGATCCTCTCATTCTCGGAGAGGAGCACTACAACACTGCAAGAGGAGTGCAGGAAGTTCTTCAGAGATACAAGGAGCTTCAGGACATCATAGCAATCCTTGGTATGGACGAGCTTTCCGATGACGATAAACTCATCGTTGGAAGAGCGAGAAGGATCCAGAGATTCCTGTCTCAGCCCTTCAGCGTAGCTTCACAGTTTACGGGAATGGAAGGTAAGTATCTGCCTCTCAAGGAGACGGTAAGAGGCTTCAAGGAAATACTTGAAGGAAGACACGATGACATTCCCGAGCAGCTGTTCCTCATGGCGGGAAGCATAGACGAAGTAGTTGCCAAGTATGAAGAAAGCAGAAAGGCATAGGAAATGGCGAACAATTTCTGGCTTGATGTAATAACACCATCACAAAAATTCTTCAGCGGTGAAGTTGAAGAGGTGGTCATAACCACAGCTCTCGGCAAGGAGGGGTTCATGGCTAAACATGCATGGACATGTAAACTTCTTTCCGAAGGGGAATTGTGGATAAGAGAATCCGGAGCCGCGGAGGGAGACTGGCGGATAGCCTATGCATCCGGCGGATTCATAGATGTCAAAGACACTGTGATCATCTATACGGACAACGTTGAATGGAACAACGATAATGTTGAGTAGAACAACGAATAATATGTAGAATATTTGTAAAAAAAATGGTACAATCATAAGATGTAGTACCATTTTTTATTGGAGCTACATAATGTAGGTGTTTCAGTCAAAAACAGGAGAATGAAATATGGTTGAAGATAGAAAATTCAAGAGAGTGCTTGTTGCTAACAGAGGAGAGATAGCTATAAGAATTTTCAGAGCCTGCAAGGAGCTGGGGATAAGAAGTGTCGCTATTTATTCGGAGGAGGACAAGAGCACCCTTTTCAGAACAAAGGCGGACGAATCATACAGAGTAGGCAAGGGAAAATCCCCCGTGGATGCCTATCTTGCAATAGATGAGATCATAGAGCTTGCAAAGAGCAAGGGAATAGATGCCATACACCCCGGATACGGATTCCTTTCGGAAAACACTGAGTTTGCCAGGGCATGTGAGGATGCGGGCATCGTGTTCATCGGTCCCGATCACAAGATGATGGATCAGATGGGAGACAAGGTAAAGTCCAAGATCATAGCAAACTCCGTTGGAGTGCCCACTATCCCGGGAAATACAGAGACAGTGCCCGATGCCAAAACAGCCATTGCCTTTGCGGAAGATTGCGGATACCCTGTGATGCTCAAGGCAGCGGCAGGAGGCGGCGGACGAGGCATGAGGATCGTCAGAAGCACTGAAGAGATGGAAGCTCAGTTCACAAGTGCGAAGAGCGAAGCAGCCAAGGCTTTTGGTATCGACGATATATTCATCGAGAAGTATCTTGAAAGACCCAAGCACATCGAGGTCCAGGTCCTTGGAGACAACTACGGCAATGTGGTCCATCTTTATGAGAGAGACTGCTCCATACAGAGAAGGCACCAGAAGGTCATCGAATTCACGCCTGCTCTCAACATATCCGATGAGCTGAGACAGAAACTGTGCGAGGATGCCATAAAGATCGCCAAGGCAGTAAATTACAGAAGTGCGGGAACTGTGGAATTCCTCGTGGATCACGATGAGAACCACTACTTTATAGAGATGAATCCGAGGATCCAGGTGGAGCACACGGTAACGGAGATGACCACGGGCATCGATATAGTCCAGTCTCAGATCCTTATAGCCGAAGGATATGAGCTGGGATCCGATGAGATAGGAATAAAGAGCCAGGATGACATCGAACCCTTCGGTTACGCAATACAGTGCCGAGTCACCACGGAAGATCCCATGAACGGGTTCGCTCCGGACACGGGCGTTATCACAAAGTACAACAGCCCCGGCGGATACGGAATAAGGCTGGATGCGGGCAACTCCTTCGTTGGAGCGGAGATATCCCCCTACTATGACAGCCTTCTGGTCAAGGTGACCTCATGGGCAAGGAAGTTCGACGATGCGGCCAACAAGGCGGGACGTGCTCTGAAGGAGATGAACGTCAAGGGCGTAAAGACCAACAGGACCTTCCTCCTCAATGTACTTAACCATCCCGTATTTAGAGCGGGACAATGCGATACGGGATTCATCGCAGACAATCCTGAACTTATAAATATCCAGCCAAAGGAAGACAAGGAGCTTAAGGTCCTTACATTCCTGGGTGAAAAATACGTCAACGGCAACAGAGGACAGAAGCCGGATTTCAATGTGCCCGTGTTCCCCAGGATCAAACACGAGGAGATCGAAAAGCTTTCGGGAACGAAGCAGCTTATGGATGCTGAGGGACCCAAGGGCGTCGTGGACTGGATAAAGGATCAGAACAAGCTTCTGATGACGGACACCACCATGAGAGATGCTCAGCAGTCACTTATGGCTACCCGTGTCAGGACAGTTGATATGGAGAAGATAGCTCCCGCTGTCGCTCTTTACGGACAGAATCTTTTCTCACTGGAAATGTGGGGCGGAGCCACCTTTGATACGGCATACAGATTCCTGAACGAATCTCCCTGGGAGAGACTTCAGACCCTTAGAGAGAAGATCCCCAACATCATGTTCCAGATGCTCATAAGAGGAGCCAACGCAGTGGGATACAAGAACTATCCTGACAACGTGATAAGACGTTTCGTCAAGGAAGCTGCAGCCTCAGGCATCGACGTGTTCAGGATATTCGACTCACTCAACTGGATAGAAGGCATGGAAGTGGCCCTTGATGAGACTCTGAACCAGGGCAAACTGGCTGAGGCGTGCATCTGCTACACCGGCGATATCCTGGACGAGACCAGAGACAAATACAGCCTCAAGTACTATGTGGACATGGCCAAGGAGCTGGAGAAGAGAGGCACTCACATCCTTGGAATCAAGGATATGTCAGGTCTTATAAAGCCAATGGCAGCACAGAAGCTCATCGAGGCTTTGAAGAACGAGATATCCATTCCCATCCATCTGCATACTCACGACACCAGCGGCAACGGTGTCGCCACACTGATGATGGCCGCAGGCGCGGGAGTGGATATAATAGACGCAGCATTCAACAGTATGTCCGGACTGACAAGCCAGCCGGCACTCAACTCCATCGCCGCCGCTCTTGACGGAACGGAAAGAGACACGGGGCTTGATCTTGACGGAATACAGAAGATCTCCGATTACTGGGCCGATGTGAGACCGGTATACAAGGAGTTCGAATCGGATATGCAGACAGGCTCTGCGGAGATATACAAATACGAGATGCCCGGAGGACAGTATTCCAACCTGAAATCTCAGGTTGAGAGCTTCGGGCTGGGCCACAAGTTCCAGGAAGTCAAGGACATGTACAAGTCCGTAAACGAAATGCTGGGAGACATAGTCAAGGTAACTCCTTCATCCAAGGCTGTTGGAGACATGGCCATCTTCATGGTGCAAAACGATCTGACTCCCGAGAACATTTATGAAAAGGCAAAGGATATCGACTTCCCCGATTCCATAGTTTCATACTTTGAAGGAATGATGGGACAGCCGGTAGGCGGATTCCCGGAGAAGCTGCAGAAGCTCGTTCTCCACGGCAAAGAGCCTATAACCTGCAGACCGGGAGAACTGCTGCCCGATGAAGACTTCGACGAGATCAAGAAGATGCTCAGAGACAAGCACGGTCTTGAGGGAACTGAACAGGAAGCCCTCAGTTATGCGCTCTACCCCAAGGTGTTCGAGGATTACCTCACATATCTGAAGGATAAGGGCAACTTCAGACTCATGGGAAGCGATATATTCTTCCACGGCCTCAGAGAAGGAGAGACCTGCGAGGTCAAGGTCAGAGAAGGTAAGGAACTGGTCATCAGACTTTCCAACGCAAGAGAGATCGACGAAGAAGGCTTCAGAGATGTGGTCTTCGAGGTCAACGGTCTCAGAAGCGCCGTTAAGATCAAGGACCAGGCTGCCGACACCATCCAGAGCGGAGCTCAGATAACCTTCGCGGATGCGGACGATCCTACGGAAGTGGGAGCGAACATTCCGGGAACCATACTTAAGGTACTGGTGGAAGAAGGGGAAACTGTTGAAGAAAAACAGCCCATCGCGGTCATAGAGGCCATGAAGATGGAGACGAATATCCTTGCGTCCATGAAGGGTGAGATCGACAGGATATATGTTAGAGAAGGTCAGCAGGTCAAGGCCGGAGAGCTTATTGTAAAACTGAAATAAGCAGATCGGATCTTTACTGCGGCAGGAGGGTCGTATGTTCGACGGAGTAATAGGTAAAATAATTCTTTTCTGGGTATTCATTTTGGGAGCCATGTTTTTTGCACGGGTCCTGGGCTTTACAGATGATACCAGAACCACTGTGATTTACCTGATAGCATGCGCCCTCATATATGTGGTGTGGGTAGTTGGAAGAACGATGGCCAAAAGGCGTCGTGAGAGAGATAATCGATAGGGAACGATACGGATAAGGATGAAGAAGGCAGTTATTTTCATAGGTATACTGGTTCTGGCTGTGATAGTCGCCATGGGGGTAATGACGGCCAAGTATACCCAATCATATGAATACAAAAGCAACAGCTTCAGGGACGGATACATCATCAACGGAGTCAAGGTTTTCGGCCTGAACTACGATCAGGCGGTGAAGAAGATCACCTCCGAATGGAACTCCAAGGATATACTTGTAGTCGGAGCTTTGGACGAACCGCTGGCCACCATCACGGATCACCAGTGTGAATTCGACATCAAGAATCAGGTAAAAAGAGCCAAGAGGGATCACAAGCTTCTCGGCGCTCTGAACTACTACCTGAACGTTCCCATATCCATACAGATCCCCATGACGG
>CADBRY010000008.1 GCA_902797195.1 uncultured Eubacteriales bacterium | reverse complement strand
CACCACCGGCGAAGACGAGACCAGAGCCTGGACGATAAAAAGAGGCACCCTGGCTCCCCAGGCTGCCGGAAAAATACATACTGATTTCGAAAAAGGATTCATACGATCCGAGACTATCGCCTACGATAAACTTATAGAAGCGGGCGGGAAGATCTCAGCCGCCAAAGAAAAAGGCTGGCTGCGCTCCGAGGGCAAAGATTACGAAGTCAAAGACGGAGACATCTGCCACTTCCTGTTCAACGTCTAAAGCCGGCGGGTTCCGAAGCCGGAAGTGAAACAAACGCTGGAGCGGTTCTGAAGACGGAAGCAGCGTATTCTGAAGCCGGCGGCTCACATGTCTTCTCTCAAAGATTTACCGCTGTTGGATTCGACCGCCGGGGCAAGGGTCAGCCCCACGACCCCCGCAAGAATAAGAGCGCCGCACACGTAATGATACCAGTAAAGGGGTTCTCCAAGTATGAGAGCTCCCGCGATTATGGAAATGAGTGTGGATGCGCTGTTGAAGGCAGTGGACTGAACTATCTGCATGTGAGACAGCATATAGGCCATGAACTGCGCCGACAGCAGGATGCAGAATATCCCCAAAAATGACGCCCAAATAACAAACTGAACGTGCTTCAGAGGCTCGAAAAGACCATTGAGATCCCCTGTAACAAGGGCCCTTACAAGGGCAGCTCCATAAAAGATCAAAAAACCGCCTACAGCGATGCAGGTGGTTATTTCAATTGGAGCAAAAACTCCCCTCACGTATCTTGCGGAAACATTCTGACATGCCATGAACAGACTGCTGACGGTCATTATAATAAGTCCCGTGACATTCATGTTAATGTCCGCCGCGTTTAGGACGATAAGAACGATAAGAGCGGATACGGTCATCACCACAAAGAAATTTTGAAGCCAGGTCGACTTTTCTCCCAGGGTGAACCTGCCGATTATCTTTGCGAATATGGGCACCATGGCGTAAACGATGGCCCCCTCGATGGAGGTTGTAAAATACATGGCCATGATCTGCAGGATCATAAAAGCCATATAAAAAGCAGCCGTCTGATACAGTCTGATCCTGGGCCTTCCCGGCTCAGCCTTCGGGTACATGCCCAGAGCTTTGGATACAGCTGTAAAGGCAACGACGCCTATGAGCGCCGCCATGTATCTGTATGCCAGGAGCACCAGAGTATCGGCATAGGGAACGCACTTCTTTATGCCAAAAAAAGAAAAACCGATGGACAGAGCAAATGTCGCTCCGACCAGATAGAGTTTCCAGCTGCTTACTCCATCTATTTTTCTGGCCATTGGTCGTCCACCTCACACATCCTCCGGGATCCGTTAAACACTGGGTAGCTCAGAGGAACACGCCATCTACAAATATCCTGATCCCGATCAGGATCAAAATGATCCCTCCGATCACCTCGGCCTTTCCCGCCAGTCTCATCCCGGCGGTCTTGCCTATAATGATCCCCACGTAACAGATCACAAAAGTAACGGCTCCTATTATTATTGCACAAAGGAGAGCCGTCATCCAAGTGTATTTCGCGAATGCAAAGCCAACGGAAAGGGCATCTATTGATGTTGCAACTCCCTGTATTATAAGCTGAGGGAATGTTATTTCCCTGTTGTCCGTACCTGCGTCCTCTCCTTTGTTGGAGAGTCCCTCCTTTATCATCTTTCCACCGATATAAAGGAGCAGTATCAGCGCGATACAGGGAATAAGCTTCTCGAAGGTTTCAAAAGTTCTTGCTATATTTATGACGCATACCCACCCTATCATGGGCATCGCCAGCTGAAAAAAAGCATAAACCCCTGCCACCCCGCTCATTCTTCCGCGGGGCATCCGGGGTTCTTTCATGCCGTTGGCCAGGGATACTGAGAAGGCATCCATGGCAAGCCCGACCCCGAGGGCCAGACTCTGTATCAAAACGGTACCGGTTATCATTTTGCTGCCTCTTCCTCCGCGGCCTCATCGGCTGCCTCTTCCTCCAGAGCCTCTACAGCTTCGTCCGCTTCTTCCGCGGCCTCAACTTCCTCTCTCTTCTTGGATACTACCACGGAGACGATAATTCCAATCGCAAGGAGTGAACAGATCACGGCGATGGATACCAGGTTCTCCACGTGGATGCCGAAAATCTCCACGAGCATTTTTGCACCGGTGAACATCAGTATCACCGAGACGGCATATTTGACATATGCGAAGCGGTTCTCCATATATTCGATTATGAAGAACAGCCTCCTCATACCCATGACCGCGAAGAAGTTTGAAGTATATACAACGAAACTGTTTCGTGTCATGGACAGGATTGCCGGCACAGAATCTATGGCGAATATTACGTCCGAAAACTCGATGAGCAAAAGAACGGCCAAAAGAGGAGTGAACAAGACCTTCGAATGCCTTGCCGGCCAGTTGGGTCTCTTCCCCCGGTTCTTCATAGTGTTCTTGACCATGAACTTGTCGTCCACAAAGAACTTCGTCATGGGAAGGACCTTCTGCATTATCCTGAATATGGCCTTGTCGTGGGGATCCTTATCATCTTCTTTTTCAAAGAGCATTTTGACTCCGCTCAGGACGAGCAGTCCGCCGAAAATGTAGAATATCCATTCGAATCTGTTGAGCAGTGAAAGTCCGATGAAGATGAAGGTGAATCTCAAAATTATGTTTACGGCGATACCGTAATTGAGCACCCTGTGCTGGGCCTTCTCCTCAATGTGGAAACTCTTGAATATAAACAGGAATACGAAGAGGTTGTCCACGCTCAGACTCAGCTCAACTATATATCCTGCCGCAAAGTCAATGGCAGATGTTTTTCCCATAAAGACCCAGATGCCGCAGAAGAAAATGGCGGCGATGAGTATCCAGAAGAACAGCCATCTGTTGTCTATAAGAAACCCCTTTACCCCCGGGTGATGCGCAAACTTATCTTCCTGTCCGTTGCTTAACCTTTCCATAGCTTTTTAACAATCCCTCCACCCTGTACATTGGAAATCCGATAACATTATCTATATCGCCGTCTACCCTGTCGATATATCTGCCGAAGGTCTGCTGTATGGCATATCCTCCGGCCTTGTCATAGGGCTCGTCGGTATTCACATAAGCTTCCAGTTCTTCATCACTGAACTCAGTGAAGTAGACACGGGAAACATCGTATAAACATCTTTTTATTGGCGAGCTGTCAGGCTCATCCCGATCACTTCCGGCAGCATTGTCAATCACGCATACTCCCGTGACAACCGTGTGACTGTTGCCTCTAAGAGATGACAGTACATTGAAAGCCTCTTCCCTGTCCTTTGGCTTTCCTATTATCTCACCGCCAAACACAACCACCGTATCGGCTGCGATGATCAGCCCCTGTCTTTTGGAGGCAACATCCATTGCCTTTGAAAGAGCCAGATACATCGTGGCTGTCTCGGGATCCATAGAGATGGGAAGGTTTTCTTCAGCATTGGATGGGAAGATCTCCACCGGGATGCCCCGTTCTTCGAACATCTCTTTTCTTCTGGGAGATGCGCTTGCCAGAATTATATCCTCTCTGTGCTTTGTCATAGTCCTGCGCTCAAAGCCCACTGACCGCTTCACCCAGCACCTGACCTATGGCATCGTGTATGACCAGGGACGCTCTTCCGTCGTAGGAAGTGCTGCTCTTATTGATCAGGACCAGATCCTTGCCTTTGAAGTAGTTCACAAAACCCGCCGCAGGATACACAACAAGAGACGTCCCTCCGATGATCAGGGTATCCGCATTGCCGATGGCATCCACCGCGCCCCTAATCTGGGCATCGTCCAGAGACTCCTCGTAGAGAACCACATCGGGTTTCACTATGCCGCCGCACTTCTTGCACTTGGGGATATGACCGTCGCAGTTTTCAGGAGCCATCACATAATCAAGATCGTATGACGCACCGCAGTCCATGCAGTAATTTCTCAGCACGCTTCCGTGAAGTTCATAGACCGTCCTGCTCCCTGCCTTCTGGTGAAGCCCGTCGATGTTCTGAGTCACGACAGCTTTGAGTTTGCCCATCTCTTCCAGCTTGGCAAGAGCTATATGGGCAGCATTTGGCTGAGCATCGGGATAGACCATGTTGTTCTTGTAATAGTCAAAGAAAGTCTCGGTATCCCTCATAAAGAAACTGTGGGATATCATCTGTTCCGGAGACATTCCGTACTCCTGCTGGGCATTGTAGAGCCCCTGCTCAGATCTGAAATCCGGAATATTGCTCTCCGTGGACACACCTGCGCCCCCAAAGAAAACGATATTGTTGCTTTTCCTCAATACTTCCGTCAATTCCTCGTACATATTACACATCCTTTCAACTCGACAATTGTATATCAGTTTAGTGATGAAACTGTGAAGTTATTTTTTATCGTATCCGATTTTATCCACCACGGCGAAAACGACTATCGATCCGCATAATGTGGCCAGTGTGGATATGAGCGTGAGCGGCTTTGCCCCCATAAGATCCAGTATCCTGCCCCCAAACAATGTGGCGAAAATCGTGGCCACGGTGATCATCGTGGTGAAGAGAGCCTGCCCTTTTACAGCCTCTCCCTTGCTCATGCGCTCGCCTATAAAATACACCATTCCCGGGAAGAAGAGAGCGAATCCGATGAGCTGAAAAAGCTGGGCGAAATAAAGCATTCCTATGGAGCCCGCCAGCCAGTGGAGCAGTATTTTTATTGTAAAGCCAACGGACGCCACTTTAAGAAGCAGCTGACAGGAAAACCTGTTTCTGATCCTGCTGAAAAACACCATGGTTGGGATCTCCAGAAAAGCCATAAGCCCCAGTATCCTTCCCATGTCCTCACTGTTTCCGCCGATGTCCGTCACTATCTGGAGCATATAACAGTTGATCACCGAATTGCTGAAGAAAACGCCCACCACTCCCAGATTCAAAATGAAGAACAGTTTATTCCGTTTGATGAACTGAATGATTCCGATGTCCTCTACAGGATCCAGCGGGCTGTGTTCACTCTCATTGGAAACATTTTTTACCGCCGGTGTGCCTCCCCGTTTTTTCATGGCAGCATCAAAGGTCCTTTTGGTAAGGAGAAGACTTATCACCAGCATGCACAGAGTTATCTCAGTGGTTGCCGGAAGAACCATGACTCCCAGGTTTTCCACCAGTGTCCCCATCACGGCGGCGAGGATGGAATATGCGAGAGACCCTACGCTTCTGGCAACGCCAAAATTTACGGGGATCCCCGTTTCTTCCAGCTTGAAGGTAAGTGCGTTGAACATGGGCTGAAGCACAGTGTGCCATCCGATCAGCAGCACGAATACCACACACATGTACAGACTTCCGCCTTTGAAAAAATACTGGCCAAGGGTAAAGATCATCATCATGACCGCCATGATGGCGGAGATGCCTATGGGCCCTATTCTTTTAGACCGATCGGCAATATCGGCAACAAGAGGCTGCATTATCACCGCAACCACATTTGCCGCCGCAAGAGTCATCCCGATCTGGGAATTGCTGTATCCCTTCGCCAATAAAAATACGGAAGCAAAACTACTGATGACCGCATATATCATCCAGTAGGTTCCAAATATGCTTCCGTACCAAAAATTCAACCGCTTTTCCATCTGATGTCAGAATCCCTCTTGACGCTCTTTGATCTACAGATCGTAATAAAGTGAAAACTCCGCAGGATGAGGAATGGAATTCACCCTTTCAAAATCCTTCTTGCGGCGTGTGATCCATATATCGATGAGCTCCTGAGGGAATACTCCCCCTGCGGTCAGATAATCGTGGTCTTCTTCAAGAGCGCGCACGGCTTCCAGAAGATTCGTGGGTAGAGCCTGTATCTCCTTTTTCTGCTCTTCGCTGAGTTCGTAAAGATTGAAGTCATATGGCCCCCAGCCTCTCTTCATGGGGTCGGTCTTTTTCTTGATCCCATCGATCCCCGCCATCAGTATGGCTGCGAAGGCATAGTAAGGATTGCATGTTCCGTCGGGATTTCTAAGCTCGAATCTTTTGTTTTCCGGGGACTTGGCGTATGCCGGGATCCTTATGACCGAGCTTCTGTTCGCCGTTGCAAAGCCAATGGTTACGGGAGCTTCAAACCCGGGAACCAGTCTCTTGTATGAATTGGTGGACGGGTTAGTAAATGCACACAGGCTGGCCGCGTGATCCAAAAGTCCTCCCATGAAGTACATGGCTGTCTTGGAAAGATTCGAATACTCATCGCCGTAGAACAGTGGCTTTCCATCCTTGAACAGGTGCATGTGCACGTGCATTCCGGAACCCGCTTCATCGTATATGGGCTTGGGCAGGAAGGTCGCCGTCCTGTCGTCTTCCACGGCACTGTTTTTGATTATGTACTTGGCGATCATGGTGCTGTCGGCCATGTCGGTCATCTCGCCCAGTTCCACTTCGACCTCCACCTGTCCGGGACCGCCCACCTCGTGGTGATGGTACTTGACCTTCACGCCCCATTCTTCCATGAGCATGCAGATCCTCGCCCTCGTGTTGTAGGTGATGTCCTGGGGGATGTCGGCGTGATAGCCTTTTTTCCTCCCCACCTGATAGCCTTTGTTCCGCACATCGTCCTCGATGGCTGTATTCCATTCAGCCTGTTCCGTATCCACCTCGCAGAACACGGCATCGGGTCTGGCCGCATAGGCCACCCGGTCGAAAAGATAGAACTCGTACTCGGGACCGACGATCATCTGATCGGCGATGCCTTCATCCCTCATATATTTCTCCGCCGCCAGGGAAACATTCCTCGGATACTGGTCAAAGGGCCGGTTTTCCGGCTGGTCGATGACGTATACATCTCCCATCATGGTGATGGTGGGCACGTCCACGAAATTGTCCACTATTGCCGACTTCAGATTGGGAATGAACACCATGTCCGACTTCTCGATGGGAGCATAGCCGTAGTTGGATCCGTCAAATCCGATGCCGTCTCTCATGGTCTTTTCCGTAAAGCGGTCCGCCGGGATCGACAGGTGTCTCCACCTTCCCTCCAGGTCCACCATCTTGAAATCGATCATTTCGATTCCCTGTTCTTCGACAACTTTTTTCACCTCAGCGACTGAATTAAACATACTCTTCTCCATTCTTTCAATACGCTATACGATCTCTTCAAAAGTCTCCCCGCAGTGAGGGCATTTTATCCGGATTTTCCCGGCGCCTACAGGCACCTTCAGGGAGCCTTTGCAGTTGGGGCAGATGTAGATCCGCTTCCCGTCGTCGGATCCCTTCCCCGGCCGGCCGCTCCCGGGCCGCTGTCCGCCGGATCCCCCGGCCTTTCTTCCTCCCGTCAGATTGGCCTTGATTTCCATATATTTACTGTTCTCCTGCTGCCGTTTGGATATGTTCCGGGAGAACATGCGGCCGTAGACGATGGCCAGGATGATGACGACCAGCACATTGATCCACCTGCGGGCGATGAAAATCCCCGCCAGGATGAAGATCGCCGCCACGACGAGCAGGAAACGGTTCAGCTCAT
>CADBRY010000007.1 GCA_902797195.1 uncultured Eubacteriales bacterium | reverse complement strand
GATCACTTTATGATCAAGGAGATCCACGAACAGCCCACAGGCATCAGAGAGACACTCATGCGCCGTGTGGAAGAGGATGGCTCCATCAATCTTGATGGCATAACCATGACAAAAGAGGATATAGAGAACTTTGAAAAAGTCTATATCGTCGCCTGCGGCACAGCCTATCACGCTGGACTTGTGGGAAAATCCGTAATCGAAAAACTGGCCAAGATCCCTGTGGAGATCGACGTGGCATCGGAATTCAGATACAGAGATCCCTTCGTCAACGACAAGACTCTGTTCATCGCCATAAGTCAGTCGGGAGAGACCCTTGACACATTGGAGGCCCTGAGAGAGGCCAAAAAGAAGGGAGCAAGGATCCTTTCCGTGGTGAATGTTGTTGGAAGCTCCGTGGCTAGAGAATCGGATGACGTGTTCTACACGTGGGCCGGTCCCGAGATCGCCGTGGCTTCAACAAAGGCTTATACCACACAGCTGATATGCATGTATCTCATTGCCCTTTACATGGGAAGAACAAAGGGCGTTCTTGATAGAGAAGAGTACGACAGGATGATGGGCGAGCTGAAGGCGCTGCCGGATAAGGTGGAGCAGATCCTGGCCCGTGAAAATGAGATCGAAGCCATAGCCAAAAAATATCACCGTAAGGAACACGTTTTCTTCATCGGCAGAGGCCTGGATTCGGGAGTATCCTACGAGGGTTCCCTCAAGCTCAAGGAAATCTCATACATCCACTCATTTGCCATAGCCGCAGGTGAGCTGAAGCACGGAACAATAGCCCTTATGGATACGGACACCCTGGTGGTTGCCCTTGCAACTCAGGATTCCCTCTACGAGAAAATGGTATCCAACATCAAGGAAGTTACCGCAAGAGGCGCACGGATAATCGGCCTTGCCAAGGAGGGCAAAACCGAGATCGAAAATGTCTCCGACGAGGTCATATATATCCCCAATTGCTGTGACGAGGTGAGCCCGGTTCTTTCGGTAGTGCCTCTGCAGATATTCGCTTACTATATCGCCAAGGAGAGAGGGTGCAACATCGATAAGCCCAAGAATCTTGCCAAGTCCGTAACTGTGGAATAAATCCCCGGGCTTGCGCGGAAACGAAAAGGAGATGGTTTAACAATGATGATTTTCTTATTGATTATTCTTATCATCGCAGCGATCATAATTATCTGGCCTGTCACCACATACAATGGATTCGTCAAAAGCCGCAACAGCATCGACGAGGCCTTTTCCACCATGGATGTGTATCTCAAGAAGAGATTCGACCTCATACCCAATCTGGTAGAGACGGTTAAGGGCTATGCATCCCACGAGAAGGAGACTCTTCAGGCTGTAATAGCGGCCCGCAGTCAGGTCCAGTCCGCAGGTACGGAAACGGAGAGACTGAAGGCGGAAGGGGAGCTGACAGGAACTCTGCGCTCACTCTTCGCGGTGGCGGAAGCCTATCCGGATCTTAAGGCAAACGCCGGTTTTCTGGATCTGCAAAGCCAGCTGAAGTCCGTGGAGGATGATATCGCCAACTCCAGAAAATACTACAACGGATGCGTCAAGGCGTTCAACAACAAGTGCCAGATGTTCCCGTCCAGCATTATTGCAGGAATGTTCCACTTCGAACCGAGAACCATGTTTGAGGTTTCCAGTGAAGAGGAGAGGGAAAATGTCAAGGTGGAGTTTTAACGGAAAGGCAACGAAAAGCATAAGAAGTCAGCGCTGGACGGTGGTGGCCGCCCTGGTGCTGACCTTTGTTTTTTTGATAGGGTCTTTTCCCCAGCCTGTGCGGGCTGATGAGGAATACTTCACGACCAATGCCTTTGACGTAAACATCGTGACTGATGAAAACCATGTGTTCCACGTTACCGAGGACATACAGGTTTTCTTCAACACGCCCCGTCACGGATTGTACAGATACATACCCGATGGGGACAGGTACTACAGCGTCAGGAACATCAGGGTGTACGGATACAACTACGAGGTCTACAGCGAGGGAGGAAATCAGGTAGTACAGATCGGGGATGCCGACACCTATGTTAACGGCGGACAGAACTACAGGATAACCTACGACATCGTAGGCTATCTTGATGACGATGAGACCAAAGATATGTTGTCTTTGGATCTGCTTCCCACCGGCTGGAGCACTTCCATCAAATCATCGGATATCACCATGACTCTGCCTGAGCCTGTGGAGGACATCGCTTTCTACTCGGGGCTCTACGGCAACGACGATCCTGAAGCGGCCAATGAGTTTTTTGATATCGACGTGGAGGGAAATAAAATACATGCGGTCTCAAAGGAGACCCTGCCAATACACGTAGGCCTTACTCTCAAGGCAGACCTGCCTGAAGGGTACTGGGTGGATCCTGAATCCAGGGACAAAGAGCTTCCCGCTATGTACGGGGGCCTGGGCTTCATGGGCGTACTCATGCTACTGCTCTGGCTTTTTGTGGGCAGGGACGATCCCATAATCAGAACCGTGGAATTCTATCCTCCCGAGAATCTGGATCCTCTGGAAGTTGCCTATGTGGGCAACGACAACGTGGACTCCAAGGACATCGCAGCCCAGTTCATGTATTTTGCCAACAAGGGATATGTGAAGATAGAATCGGTTGACAATGAGCACTTTACAATGACAAGGACAGGGGATATAGATCCCTCGGAAAGCGGCCATTCAAAAAGAGTATTCAGCGATCTCTTCAGAAAGCACAAAAGGGTAGAGCTTGATAATCTGCCATCTTCCTTCGGTGAGACTGCGGCGAAGATCAAGAGCCACGT
>CADBRY010000006.1 GCA_902797195.1 uncultured Eubacteriales bacterium | reverse complement strand
GGGCAGAACTTATCTATGTCTTCAAGTTTGTATCCACATTTTCCACAGAACATATTTCCGCCTCCATCTATTCACTCTTCAGTTCTTCCACCGCCGCTCTAAGCCGATTGAACTTCTTGCGATAGTCCATATATTCTTTCATGTATCCGGGCATTTGCTCCGGGGATGCGCTGCGCACCTGTTCCCTGAGCTGCCGGTCCTTTTGCTCCATGACCGCAAGTTTCTTTTCCAGCTGAGCGATCTCGTCTTCCCTGCGTCGTGCCTTCAGCCTGTCACTGATCGATCCGGCGGACTCATTGAGTTTATCCGGATCGAACCATCCGGCGAGGGACACATCGTCGCCGTTGCCTTTCTCAGTGACTTCCTCAAGGGCGGGCACCAGAATGCGGCTGTAGTTTTCGGAAGTTTCCGCCGTAAGTTTCAGTCCCGTCTCCACCAGGAACTCAAGTATTTTCTCGTCCTCGTAAAAACTGTTCTCGACTCCGTCGGTGCTCAGGCAGCATCCTGTCACATCTTCTTCCAAAGGCAATATAATGCTTCTGATCTCATCCGCCGCTATCTCGTCGGACATGGATGTGGTCACATTGCCGTGGCATCTGTCATCCTTTGGTACAGGCTGATCCACAGAACCGTCCATCCTCATAATGTCGCATCTGCCGTCACCCTGCTGTATCAGCACCATGTAGTCCTTTGCCTTTAAGGCCGCCACCAGAGTGGATCCGTAGATCCTCTCAACGTGCCTGCCCTTAAGGTAGATATCCTTGAAATCACCTGAGCGGTCAAGTTCATCGTCTGTAAGCCTGTTTGCGGCAATATCGGTCCTGACCTTGGCCGACCAGCCTGAGACGATGGCATCCGTCAGCTGCCTGCGGATATACTCATCTCCGTAGACGGGATCCATCTCTTCCTGTATGGCCTTCATGTCTTCGTAATGCTCCGCGAATTTCTCCAGGCATTCCAAAGCAGCGGACACTGCCATCCCGGATCCACGATCACTTCGGAAACATGTGGGATCTCCGTGTCCATCCGCCACAACAGCTATATGTACATCTTCACGCGGCATTCTGCTTCCGGAAGAATCCTGGCAGACAATGCCCTTCATGGTGTGGGAAGCGCCTGTGACTGACTGCGCAAAGATGATCATTTCCTTACTACCATACTTCTCCATCATCATCCCATGTTATATCGGTTGTCGAGAACTGGTCATCCTCACGCTCCAGATTGACCGTTTCTTCCTCCCGATATTCTATGCCCGGATCGATCTCGTCCCGGCTTATTCCCGTTTCTCTGAGGGCTCCGCTGACAACATTTCTTCCGTTGCTGATTATGGCTCCCGACACCTGTGAGGTGCCTGCCAGAGTGGATGCGGTAACCGATGCGAACCTGAGCAGTCTTGCAAAGAGGGCCAGGTTATCCGTATGTACCACGGCTTCGCTGTCACCTGCAAGTCTGGTTATCATATCAACATCCGGATTGTCGCCTATTGCAAAGCCAATTCTCGTTGCCTTTCTAAACAGGCTGTTGGTCTTTATTCTTTCCAGTTCCTTTTTATATTCGTCGGTAGCGTAACCGTCGGTCATAAAAATGATTATGGGCAGCATTGCCCCGTATTCCGATTTAAGATATTTTTCAACGGTCAGTTTGCTGTTCAGCTCCTTGAGGGCTCCTCCAACGTTGGTGAGACCTCCGGCGGAAAGATCCATCCATATGAAATCCTCCACATCCACGGGGCCGCTCTCGTTCATCCATCTGATCCCCGTGCTGAATTCAAGCACGGAAATTTTAAGCTGGGCATCCGCCTCTCTTTTGGCAACTTTTTTCAGAACCACAATGGTTTCCTGCATCGCCTGGTTGAGCATCTGGATCGGAATACCCTCCATGCTGCCTGATGTGTCCAGCACATAAATTACGTGAAGGTCTTTCTTCGGTGTTACACCTATATCACTGGTTAGCGGCATTGTCCCTTCCTCCTTCTATCACGATGGTAGTGCCGTTGCATGAGAACTTGATCCCTTTCCTGAGAGGCATCACCTCTCCCGGCGCTGTTTTACGTTTTTTGTCTCCGGATGTTGTCACATCCCATTCTTCCTCAGACATGTTCATAAGTCCCAGTCTGTCATCGTCTCCCTTTGCAGCCAGGATCCTGCCTACGGGTTTGAGGGCATCCTCCACGTCGGTGATGCAGGTCTGGCACCTGTATATCCTGGAGCCCTTGACTCCCGGGATCCTGTATTCGGGAAATTTGATCCAGAAAGGAATATCGATCTTCTTACCACAGTTATCACATATGGATTCTCCGTTATCCGAGAGGAACACTTCGTTGCCGCATTCGCAGCTGACGATGCTGCTTCTGAACCTCACCAGCACGTCTACCCATTCGGCTTCCGTAGGCCTGCGGTTGGGATGCTTAAGTCCCTCCTTGCCAAAGGCTCTCAGGAATATCCTCTTCATATAATCCGGAAGGCACTTCCATATGGATATCGCATTGCTGTTCAGTTCCGGATCCGGCCTGTTCCTGTCGTCATCGGGATCGAACATGAAAATTGGCTCGTCTCCATAGATGGATTTCTGAAGATCCGGGGACGAGATCCCTCCGTTTACCAGTTTGCCTTCAAGAGGATGTTCTCTCATAAGAAGTCTGAAGATCATGAGAGCCATGGAATATCTGTCGGAATAAATATCCGGCATATTGTTTCTCATTACGATCTCGGGAGCCATGTAGCGGGGCTTGCCCAGAACTCCCGTGGAGACGCCGTTGGGCGCCACGTTGTCGTTATCGCAAATGAGTACCTTGCCGTTTTCCGGGTTTATGAAGAAATTGCCGTCGTTAAGATCCTGATAGCTGTACCCCCTGTTATGGAGCACCCTCAGATCGTTGACTATGTTAAGAGCAGCATCAACTATGGTCTTGAAAGATTTGAACTCCGCCTCCTTATTGAGGTATTCCTTGGTCTCGTAGTAACCATTAGGGCAGAGCTCCATTATGTACCCAAAGGAATTGCCGTCGTATTCGGTCACTTCCAGGGGCCAGATATATCCGTCGGAAGGCGCTCCGTCGTTCACATTGTTTTTGATGTGCTCGTAAAAGGCTTTCGTAACGAATCTCTCCGCCTTATACCATTTGAGAGCCCGCTTCACACCCTCTCTTTCGATGAGATATACATATCCCTGACCACCTTCTCCAAGGTTGCCTTTGACCGTCCACTCATCCCCGTAAGATGTTCTCACGGAAGATCCGATGCTCAGTCCGACTCCCCTTGAGCTTGCTGCCATTGCTGTTTCCATTTGTCATTCCCCACTTCTTGTTACTTCTTACTGCTGATCTGTAGCTGCTATTTCGATATCTGTGTCTCCACACCTGATTTTGATTCCACTCTTTATGGGGACCACTTCTCCCTTCCCCACGTCTTTTGTTATTCCCTTTGTGGTCAGGACCTTCCATGTATCTTCCGAAACATTCCGCAGTCCCATCTTGTTATGGTCGCTGCCGGAGACTACGATTATGGCTTCCGGTCTGGCTTCATCCGCAGCCGGCAGGCTCTCATGTCTCACCTGGGATCTGTATATGCGATTTCCCCGAACCACCGGTATGGCGTCTCCGTTGATCTTGATCCTGTGAGTGATCTGATGCCCCTTTCCGCATGCGGTGCAGGTGAAGCTTTCTCCCGCCCCATCTTTTAATATGTTTCCGCACTGACAGGGTATCATATGATTTTGAAAGGCAACCAGGCTCCTGTTCCATTCTTTTTCGTCAGGCCTTTTTTCCGGGTTTAATACCGCCTCCCGGGAAAAAGCTCTTGCAAACAGGTCTCTGATCTCCCCGGGGAGTATGTTCCAGATAGCTATTGCCTTTACATGTATCTTGGGATCAGGCAGATTCCTGCCCGTAGAGTCGCTGAAAATGAATTCCGGATCCAGGCCGTAGCACATTTCCTTCATCCTTTTGGTCATCACGGGGCCCATGTATCTGCTGCCATGCAGGGGATGATCCCCTCCCGTAAGCAGCTGGAATATAAGGACCGCCAGAATGTACCTGTCGCTGCCCTCTCCGGGCTTCGCCACTCCAAGATTGATTTCCGGAGGTGCATATCGGATAGGGAGACTTCCTTCTTCTCGGGTCTTTATCAGCTTCGGATCGATGCGGATCTCTCCCGTGTTCTTCATTATGCCAACGCCTGAAGGATGAAAGCCCTGTATGCACTCTCCCTTTTCGTGAAGCTCCGTGAAATATGCCGAAAGTCCCACGGCACCGTCTACGGCCGTTCTGAAGGAACTTAGATTTCCGCCGCTCCTGAACAGTTCCCTGAGTTCCATGTATTCATTTGTGTTTCTGTTCTCAGTCATTTACTGTTTATACACTCATCCGCCCGGGCTGTTACATCTGAGGGTTACATCTGATCAAGGGCATCCACGATCAGCCGGCCGCATTGGCGCGTCCCGATGATGTCTTCGCCTTCCTTGGCTATATCCGCCGTCCGATAACCTTCTGCCAGAACCTTGCGGACCGCTTCTTCCACTTCATCCGCTTCATCGAGAAGACCAAAGGTGTAGCGCAGCATCATGGCTGCCGAAAGTATGGTGGCCATGGGATTGGCCTTGTCCTGTCCCGCTATATCGGGAGCGGAACCGTGGACGGGCTCGTACATTCCGAAGTTGCCCGTGGCAAGACTTGCCGATGGGAGCATGCCGATGGAACCGGTGACCTGGCTGGCTTCATCGCTGAGAATGTCTCCAAAGATATTGCTGGTGACTATTACGTCGAACTGTTTCGGTTCCCTTACAAGCTGCATGGCGGCATTGTCCACATAGAAATGGTTGAGTTCAACATCCGGATAGTCTTTTGCCACTTCGTTTACAACCCTTCTCCAAAGCCTGGAGCTTTCAAGCACATTGGCCTTGTCCACGCTGGTGAGCTTGCGGTTTCTCTTCATGGCCATGTCGAAGGCGACTTTTGCGATGCGCCTTACTTCCATTTCCGAGTACTGTTCCACGTCGTATGCCGCAACTCCGTCTTCAGTTTCTATGATCTCTTTTTTGCCGAAGTAAATTCCTCCCGTCAGCTCTCTGACCACAACTATGTCAAGGCCTCCCGATACCAGCTCCGGTTTGAGAGGACAGGCATCGGCCAGTTCTTCAAAGAGCATGGCCGGTCTCAGATTCGCAAAAAGACCCAGAGCTCCTCTAAGTCCTAAAAGAGCCATCTCGGGTCTTTCTTTTCCGGGAAGATGATCCCACTTGGGACCTCCCACCGCGCCAAGAAGCACAGCGTCGCTGTCCCTGCATATATCTATCGTCTCCTGAGGCAGACACTCTCCCTTATTATCTATGGCACAGCCTCCTGCGAGGACCTCCGTGAAACTGAAAGAGTGTCCGTGCTTTTCTCCAACTTTTTCAAGGACCTTGACAGTCTCCGCAATGACCTCAGGTCCGATTCCGTCACCGGGGATGAGCGCGATTCTATAATCCATTTTTCTTCCTCCTACTTTGTGAGACTGTTGACCAGCCCGCCTGCTGCCATTATTTCTTTGATGAACTCGGGGAAGGGCTGAGCCTGGAAGGTCTTGCCCGTGGTCTCGTTTGTGATGACGCCTGAGTCAAAGTCAACGGACACAATGTCTCCCGCGCTGATGCCCTCGCTGGCTTCGGGACACTCCAAAATAGGAAGGCCGATGTTGATGGCGTTGCGGTAAAAGATCCTGGCAAAGGACTTGGCGATGACGCAGTCTATCCCGCTTTCCTTGATCACCATGGGAGCATGTTCTCTGGATGATCCGCATCCGAAGTTCTCTCCTCCCACCATGATGTCGCCCTTGTTTACCTGCCACACGAATTCCTTGTCAATATCCTCCATGCAGTGTGTCGCAAGCTCCGCCCTGTCGGCTATGTTCAAATACCTTGCCGGGATGATAACATCCGTATCCACATTATCTCCGTATTTAAAAACTGTTCCCTTAGCATTCATTGGTTTTCTCTCCTTATTTAAATATTATCCGGCCCTGCGATTTTTCCTGCCACGGCAGAAGCCGCCGCCACCGCGGGACTTGCAAGATAAACTTCGGATTTCACGTGGCCCATGCGTCCCACAAAGTTTCTGTTTGTGGTGGCAACGCATCTTTCACCCTCCGCAAGGATTCCCATGTGTCCTCCAAGGCATGGTCCGCAGGTGGGCGTTGATACCACGCATCCCGCATCGATGAATGTATCAAGATATCCCCTTGCGATACACTCCTTGTACACTTCCTGTGTGGCGGGGATTATTATCGCCCTCACATCGGGATGGATGGTCTTTCCCTTAAGGATCCGGGCTGCAGCTTCCATGTCCTCAAGACGGCCGTTGGTGCAGGAGCCGATGACCACCTGCTGGATGGGCACATCTCCAACTTCGTCTATTGTTTTGGTGTTCTCCGGAAGGTGGGGGAAGGAAACCGTTGGTCTGAGCGCCGAAAGGTCGATGGTGTACTCCGCCGCGTATTCCGCGTCTTCATCCGCCTCATATTTCTTCCACTGACCCTTTACTCTTCCATTCATATATTCTTCCGTAACTTCGTCCACCGGGAAGATGCCGTTCTTGCCCCCTGCCTCTATGGCCATATTGGCGATGCAAAGGCGATCATCCATGGAAAGGCTTTTCACGCCTTCTCCCGTAAATTCCATTGACTTGTAAAGAGCACCGTCAACACCGATCTTGCCGATAATGTGAAGGATAACGTCTTTTCCCGTAACGTTCTCCTGAAGTTTTCCCGTCAGGTTGAACTTAAGAGCCTCGGGCACTTTGAACCAGGCCTGGCCCGTTGCCATGCCTACCGCCATATCCGTGCTTCCCACTCCCGTGGAAAAGGCTCCCAAAGCTCCGTAGGTACAGGTGTGGGAATCCGCGCCTATGATGCAGTCTCCTGCCTTGACGATCCCCTGCTCCGGAAGCAGTGCGTGCTCTATACCCATTCGCCCGACGTCGTAGAAGTGCTCCACGTCGAAGCGTCTTGCAAACTGACGGCACACCATGCACTGCTCGGCGGATTTGATGTCTTTGTTGGGTGTAAAGTGATCCATTACAAGGGAGATCTTCTCCCTGTCGAATACTCCGCCGAATCCGGCTTTTTCAAATTCTCTCACAGCCACGGGTGTTGTGATGTCGTTTCCCAGAACCATATCAAGGTTTGCCCGG
>CADBRY010000005.1 GCA_902797195.1 uncultured Eubacteriales bacterium | reverse complement strand
TGTTCTGAGCCCACTCGGCCTGTTTCTGCTCATTGATCTGCTGGGTGATCTTGGATGAGTTCTCTCCGTAAATTGGGTCCACGGGAGGCAGGGGTGCAGGTTTTGGTTCCTTGTCCATTGCTTCCGAATCGCCTATCCCAAGAGTCTCCCCTACAGCGCCGATGATTGAAACAACGTCCGACAGATCTGTTGGCATGAATATCTTGGTTGCCCTTCCATCTGCCACATCCTTCAGGGCGTCGATACCGCGGAGCCTGAGAACGCTTTCCTGGATGTTCGCCTGGGACAGGTACTTAAGACCTGTTGCCTGGGCTTCGTAGGTGAGCCTGATGGACTCCGCATCACCCTTGGCGATTGCGATCTTCGCTTCCTGCTCAGCTTCTGCCGCAAGGATCTTGGCGGCCTTGTCACCTTCAGCTCTTCTCATTACGGATTCCTTATGGGCTTCCGCTTCAAGAACAGCCTGTCTCTTTTCACGCTCCGCCTTCATCTGCTTGGTCATGGCTTCCTCGATGTCCCTTGGGGGATTGATGTTCTTGATCTCAACACGTGTCACCTTCAGGCCCCATGGGTCCGTGGCCGCGTCCAGGATCGTCTCCATCTTGGCGTTGATCTCCTGGCGGGATGAGAGGGTCTGGTCCAGCTCCATCTCGCCCAGTATGTTACGGAGTGTGGTCGCCGTCAGGTTCTCCAGTGCGTAGAGGGCGTCCTCGATTCCGTAGGTATAGTCTTTTGAGCTGAAGACTCTTGAAAAGACAACGGAATCCACGGTTATCGTAACGTTGTCCTTAGTGATTACGTTCTGCGGTGGAAAGTCAAGAGTCTGCTCCTTAAGAGAGATCTTGTTGACGATGGCCTCAAGAAACGGGATCTTGATATGAAGTCCCGCACCCCAGGTCTTTCTGTACTTTCCTAGAAACTCTATAACGTATTCATGCTGCTGCGGCACGATTACCACGTTCCTGACGATTATCCCAAGAACTATCAGCAGTATTACTATCAAGATGATCGTTGATATGTACATGTCTATTCCTCCTGTCTTGCCTCATGCCGCCTGTGTGACCGCGGCTTCATGATCCCCTTAACATTGTTGTATCCCAAAAACGGGTCTTTGAAGACCTGCTCTCGGGAAAAACTTATTACTTACCTATATACTATTATTATTTTGCCTATTCTGCAACTGTTTCAGTGGCAGATATAATGGTTGCTTTGTGCGAAAATGCTTTGATTTATTATATTTTCAATTTTTATGCCTGATGAGGCTGTTTGACCGGCTACCGCGGCCCCTACGAAAGCCAGCGGAAGAGCTGCGGAGATCCTTAGCCCTGAGGCATTCACGCTCGGCGGCTATCAATTACACAGATATTTGGAAGTATTGGTCACTCAGATGCGCTACTTCCAAATGACACTCCTTATTATTTGGAAGTATTGGTCACACAGAGGCGCTACTTCCAAATGACACTCCTTATTATTTGGAAGTATTGGTCACTCAGATGTACTTCTTCCAGATATCAAGCGCCATTGTTTGGAAGTATGGAGTGCCCAACGGCTGTTCTTCCAAATATTCACCCCATGTGTTTGGAAGTGTGGTGTGTGCAAAGACAATTCTTCCAAATATTCACCTCTCGCGTTTGGAAGTATGGACTGCCCAACAGCTGTTCTTCCAAGTGGAGGGTTGTCGCGCGAATGAGGGGGTTGCGGCTGGCGACGGAAGGCCCTTTAATATCTGTGCGTTGCTCACCGCGGTCCCTCAGAAAGGCCACGGGAAGAGCAGCGACGATCTTTGGCCTGTGGCATTCGCGCGCAGTAGCTATCAATCAATCCAAAATGTGAAAGAATCAAGTCAGCAAAGGAAGTCTTTCACCACGTGTGAAAGACTGGGTTGTGTCAAGGCAATTCTTTCATATATTTCGCTCTGATGTGTGAAGGAATGGGTTGTGTAGATGTAATTCTTTCATACATTTCAGCTCGGACGTGTGAAGGAATGAGTTGCGCAGAGGCACTTCTTTCACATATTCAGCTTGGACGTGTGAAGGAATGGATTGTGTAGAAGCAATTCTTTCATATATTGAGCTTGGATGTATGAAAGAATGGATCGCGCAAAGGCAATTCTTTCACCGGGGCGCAGCAACGCAAGAATGATGAGTTTGCGGCTTGCCGCTTCGTAGCGGATGAGGGAGTTTATGGCTAGCGACCGCAGGCCATTTGGATTTGTGAGCTGCTCGCGGCGGCCCCTCAAAAAGGCCGCAAGCAGAGCGGCGAGAATTTATGAGCCCTGTGGCATCCGCGCTTCCCAGCGGATAGGGCTGCCTTTACCCCGGGGCCTGTGGCATCCGCGCTTCCCAGCGGATTGGATTGCTTTTCCCTAAAGGATAGGGTTGCCTTTCCCTACTTGATGGGGTTGCCTTTGCCGTCGAAGAGGGGGAGCTTTGCCAGAACAATTATGTCATCCCGGTTGAAGGAGTCTCCTTCCGCCAGAACGGCCATCTTTCCAACGATGGTCCCGCCGGCCTTTTCGACCAGTGACTCTATTGCTTTGAGGGATTCTCCCGTGCTTATCACGTCGTCGATGATGAGGATGCGCTTGCCTTTTATCCTGTCCGCCTCATCCTTGCCCAGGTAAAGAGTCTGTACCGAGTCGGTGGTGATGGAGCGTACGGTGGAGCTGATCACATCATCCATATAGATCTTGATTCCCTTACGGGCTATGATGTAATCGTTTTGTCCGGCCTGGGCGGCCATTTCGTATGCGAGTGGAATGCTCTTCGCTTCAGCGGTCAGGATGAGATCGAATTCGGGAGCTTTTTCAAGAAGCTTTGCGGCGGTGTGCTTGGTGATCTCCACATCGCCAAACAGAATGAATGCAGCGATCTGCAGTTCGTCGTTTATGGGGAAGAGTTTAAGGTCTCTCTTCATACCTGCCATATCTATCGTGTAATGCATTTTCTGGTCCTTTCGGGCGTTTTACCACTCTGTAATTTACATAAATTTCAACTACAGGAAAAGTATACAGTATCGAAAAAAATAAGTCTATTTTTTTCACATCTTTTAAGTCTATTTACCAGTTACTTCCTTGACCCTTACTTTGTTCTAAAGTACAATCTAGGCGTGAGGAAAAGGCTGATTTCCCCCAACAACACAATATATGCCAATAAAATTGGCAGACAGGCACGAAATGCCTGTTTTATTGTTTTTTCAGTCATTTAAGTCATTTCATCGTTTCATTTACAGGAGGAGGAAGCAATGAAAAAAGTATTAGGACTGCTGCTTGGTCTGATTATGGTATTTGCCTGCACGGCAATGCTGACCTCATGCGGCGGATCGGGATCGGAGGAAGGAAGCTCCGACGATGCAGGCATCAAGGTTGGATTCATCTGTCTTCATGACGAGAACTCCACATATGACCTGAACTTCATCAACGCTGCAAAGGACGCATGCAAGGAGCTTGACATCAGTGAAGAAAACTACTTGATCAAGACAAACATCCCTGAAGACCAGCAGTGCTATGAAGCGGCAGCTGAACTGGTGGATGCAGGATGCGGAATCATCTTTGCGGACTCCTTTGGACATGAGGACTACATGATCCAGGCTGCCAAGGAATTCCCCGATGTACAGTTCTGTCATTCAACGGGAACAAGGGCCCACACTGAGAAGCTGGATAACTACCACAACGCCTTCGCAGCGATCTATGAAGGACGTTATCTGGCAGGCGTAGCCGCCGGAATGAAACTGAATGAAATGATTGAAAAGGGTGACATAACAGCGGAGGAAGCCAAGATCGGTTATGTCGGCGCCTATACATATGCAGAGGTTATCTCAGGATACACATCCTTCTTCCTGGGAGCCAGAGAGATCTGCCCGTCTGCTACCATGGACGTAACATTCACCGGATCGTGGTATGACGAGGCTGCAGAGAAGGAAGCCGCAAACAAGCTTATAGACGGTGGCTGCGTGCTGATATCACAGCATGCCGACTCCATGGGTGCTCCTACGGCATGTGAAAAGGCAAAGGTGCCCAACGTTTCCTACAACGGAAGCACAATGGATGCATGCCCCAACACATTCATCGTATCATCCAGGATCGACTGGACCCCATACTACAAAGATGCCATCACAAAGGCCATCAACAAAGAGAAAATCGATGCCGACTGGGTCGGAACTCTTGACACAGAATCTGTAGCTCTTACAGAGGTCAATGAAAATGCCGCAGCAGAGGGTACACAGGCTAAGATCGACGAGATGAAGGCCAAGATATCCGCGGGAGAAGTGAAGGTGTTCGACACCAGCAAGTTCACCGTAACCGTAGATGAGAAGAACAATGTCAATGCAAAGGTGGACGGAGAAGGCCATCTCACAAGCTACATGGCGGATGTGGATACGGATAAGGATTACAAACCGGATACAGAGGCGGTCGAGGACGGACAGTTCAGCGAGTCCAAGTTCCGCTCCGCACCTTACTTCGATCTTAAGATCGACGGTATCAAGCTGCTTGATACAAAGATGTAATTAACGTAGTATCACAGGAAGACCCCGGTATTTCCGGGGTTTTCCTGATTATCATGCAAAAACAGAAACAGAAAGGGCACCACTTTGGAAAGTAACAATGCTGCGGTTTCCATGAGGAACATAAGCAAGACCTTCGGCTCCATCACAGCCAACGACAAGGTCGACCTGGATATCTACAAGGGCGAGATCCTGTCCCTTCTAGGCGAAAACGGCAGCGGTAAGACCACTCTGATGAACATGCTGTCGGGAATCTACTATCCCGACGAAGGTCAGATCTTCATCGACGGTCAGCCGGTATCTATAAGCTCCCCAAGAGAAGCATTTGAATATGGCATAGGAATGATACATCAGCATTTTAAACTTGTTGATGTTTTTACCGCTGCGGAAAACATTGTTCTGGGTCTTGAAGAGGAAGGAAAACTGGATCTTAACCGGGCAGGAGAAAAGATCCAGAAAATATGTGACACCTACGGATTCGATGTGGATCCCAAACAGAAGATATACAACATGTCTGTCTCTCAGAAACAGACCGTTGAGATCGTCAAAGTCCTTTACAGAGGAGCGGACATCCTGATCCTGGACGAGCCGACGGCGGTACTGACACCCCAGGAAACGGAAAAACTATTCGCTGTTCTGAGAAACATGAAAAAGGACGGCAAGACCGTCGTTATAATCACTCACAAGCTTCACGAAGTGGAAGCAATATCCGACAGAGTCGCCGTTTTGCGCAAAGGCAAATATATCGGTGAAATGAACACCAGTGAAACAAATGCCAGGGAAATGACCAACATGATGGTCGGGCGTGAGGTGACACTGAACATAGAAAGACCAAAACCCGTTGATCCGAAACCAAGGATAAAGGTGGAGAATCTGACAGTACGAAGCGCGGACAATGTGCTCAAGCTTGAGGATGTTTCCTTCACCGCCAACAGCGGAGAGATACTGGGGATCGCAGGAATATCCGGATGCGGGCAAAAGGAGCTTCTGGAGGCGATAGCGGGACTTCAGCCTGTGGAAGCCGGAAGCATATCCTACATCAATGATGATGGAAGCAAGGATGAACTGATCGGAAGAGACCCTCTTCAGATAGCGGCAATGGGAGTTTCACTCTCATTCGTTCCCGAAGACAGACTGGGAATGGGTCTCGTTGGAAGCATGGATCTTACGGACAATATGATGCTGAGATCCTTCAGAAAAGGTCGGTCCATCTTTACAAATAGAAAAGAACCGAAGAAACTTGCAGCCAAGGTAGTGGATGAGCTTGAGGTAAACACTCCCGGACTTTCCACACCTGTAAGAAGGCTGTCGGGTGGAAACGTCCAGAAGGTCCTGGTAGGCAGAGAGATCGCTTCGGCGCCTACGGTGCTGCTGTCGGCTTATGCGGTCAGGGGCCTGGACATCAACTCTTCATACACTATATACGATCTGCTCAACAGGCAGAAAAAAGAAGGAGTCGCCGTGGTCTACGTAGGTGAAGATCTGGACGTGCTCCTTGAGCTCTGCGACAGGATCCTGGTGCTGTGCGGCGGCAGAGTCAGCGGAATAATCGATGGCGATAAGGCGGACAAAAACCAGGTGGGACTTATGATGACAAGACTGGGAGGAGGTGCAGACATTGAGTAAACAAAACAAGGAACCCCTCCTTCATATAACAAAAAGAAGGGACATGCCCTGGCAGATAGCCTGGGCCATAAGACTGGCATCCATAGTGGCGGCGCTGATAGTGTGCGGTGTCGTTACCGCTCTGGCAACGGGACTGGATCCCTTCAGCGTCTACGGAACCATCCTTGAGGGAGCCTTCGGAAGCGAGAGAAAAATCTGGGTCCTCGGCAAGGAGACAGCTGTGCTCCTTTGCATAGCCGTGGCCATGGCCCCCGCATTCAGGATGAAGTTCTGGAATCTGGGCGGCGAAGGTCAGGTGCTCATCGGAGCCTGGCTGTCGGCGGCATGCATGATCTATCTTGGAGGCAAAGTTCCAAATCCCATTCTGATACTGCTGATGCTCGTAGCATCCTGCGCCATAGGCGCCGTGTGGGCTGGTATCCCCGCCTTCTTCAAGGCCAAGTGGAACACCAACGAGACACTTTTCACCCTTATGATGAACTACGTGGCAATACAGCTGATCGCCTACTACATCATAATCTGGGAGTCCCCCAAGGGTTCCGGCAAAGTGGGTATAATCAACCAGATGGGAAACGAGGGCTGGCTGCCAAGCCTCGGAGGTTTCCAGTATCTCCTCAACATTCTCATCGTAGCAGTCTTAACGGTGCTCATGTATATTTACCTTCAGTACAGCAAGCACGGTTATGAGATATCCGTCGTGGGGGAAAGCCAACGGACGGCGCGTTATGTAGGCAT
>CADBRY010000004.1 GCA_902797195.1 uncultured Eubacteriales bacterium | reverse complement strand
TGCACAGCGTCCGTATTCTTCATGGAGACATTCATATATGGGAGAAAATGTGGTATAGCCAGCTCCATGATGTGGGTGGATCTGAAATCCAGAATTATAGCCGGATCATTAACCACTTCTACAATCAAAATCTTTACAGACAGGATGTATCTGACACTTGCTACCGCGTTTTTTATTTGATTTCCCACGAAGATTTAGAGAACTTTGAACCTTATGCCTCTGCTCTTTGGGAAAGTAAAACTGAAGAGACATATAATCTTCTCTCCGCTTTGCTGCAAGCACAGGAGAGCGCTTATGATCTGCACACGATGAATCGGAGATTCGACGACTTGAACAATACCCTTGCACAGGCGGAGGCCGAGCGAGACGATCTGCGTAATCACTTGAGAGAATTGACTGCCCAGGCAGAAGAACTGAATGCGCAGCTGTTAAACGTGACCGATTCATTTGAGTTGATCTCCAATTCGACATGCTGGAAGATAACAAAACCGATTCGTGCTGTTTTGGACGCATCTAAGGCGCTGCCTCATAAGGGGAAGGAATATGCCAATCTTGCCGGAAAGGCAACGGATGTTATGAGGACACAAGGCATCAAAGGGGTTATGGAAGAACACAGGCAGAGGAAACTTCCTTTGAAAGAATCCGATGATCTTGCAGAGCCGGAAGATGATATAAACAATTCCATTGACTGCCATGCGGAGAAAGAACAGGAACCGGAAATTCCACAGGAATGGATCGATATACAACGACAGAAGCCTCTGATTTCTATTGTGATTGCAGCAAAATGCCTGGAGACCCGCGCCCAGTATCTGGCAAAAGCTCTTGAGTCTTTGTGTACCCAGCGTTACCAAAACATAGAGGCCATTGTTGTGGCCGATGCTTCCGATGCGCCATATGTCCGGGAGATTAAGGACAACTTCGATGAGCGAATCACACTGAGGGTTGTTACGGTGGAAGGTGAAGCAGAGAATCGATGGGCATATTGGTGCGAAGGAGTACCGGCAGCGAACGGGGATCTGGTCGGATTTCTGGATCAGGAGGACACGCTGACTCCCAACTGCCTGGCCTATGTGCTTGAAGCTTATAATGAGTCAACGGTCATGAACTGGGAATTCTATCTGATTCCTGATGAGGCTCAAATACCGGATGATGCTCAAATAGAAGATGAGGAGACGCTCTTCAAAGATTGGAAGTCCGGAGCCGGCTTGCATTGTGGCGGAGCAGACGGGCTGTTGCGCTTTGGCTTGTTTGACAAAACGCGCTTCCGGCCCGATAAAGTTGCCTTTGAAAAATGGCTGTTATCTTTAAAACCGGAACAGATTTTTGTTGCCCCTTGGATTGGCTGCCGTGAATCTGCAATTGAGGATCTTTGGGATGATAACAGGGTCAGATGCCTTGCGTTCTATCTGCCTCAATTCCATGAGATTCCTGAAAACAACCGGTGGTGGGGAGATGGGTTCACAGAATGGGTGAATGTGAGAAAAGCCGAACCCCTCTTCCAAGGTCATCATCAGCCCAGAATCCCGAGCGAACTGGGGTATTACGATTTGGCCGGAGCAAAGGGAGCGGATATTCAGAAAAAACAGATTGCTCTCGCAAAGGAATATGGACTTTACGGCTTCTGCTATTACTATTACTGGTTCGACGATGGAAAGCGCCTTCTGGAAATGCCTTTGGACAGACATCTTCAGGATAAGACAATGGATTTCCCCTTCTGCCTTTGCTGGGCGAACGAGAACTGGACGCGCCAGTGGGACGGGCTGCAAAACAACATCCTCATGCCCCAGACCTATAAACCCGGATGGGCGGAACAGTTTATTCTTGATATGCTGCCTTATCTAAAAGACGATAGATATATTCGCGTCAACGGAGCTCCCTACCTGATGATCTATCATTTGCAGGATATTCCAAACCCTGCTGAGGTGATCAACATATGGCGGACAGTGGCTAGACTAAACGGCATAGATAGGCTGCATATCTCCGCAGTAAGGCGAACGATGGATGCGGAGGAGATAAAAATGTCCGGATATATGCTGGACTCACTCACGGACTTTCCGCCGCATCTTATCAACATGTGGGATATTGATCATGATGATGAGAGACGATTCGGATTGGGCCCCGGGCATGTAAAGGATTATCGAAAAGTGTGCGATCTTCATGGCAAAATGCCCAGGCAGAATTACACCTATTTCCGTACAGCGATGCTGGAATGGGACAATACCGCCAGGCAGGGTGAGAAGGGAACCGTTTTCGAGGAATTCTCCATCAAAGAATACCAAAAATGGCTTTACGCCGCAAAGCGCTATGCGCTCCGGCAAAACCGTCCGGGGGAGGATCTTGTGTTTATCAATGCCTGGAATGAATGGGCTGAGGGGACATATCTGGAGCCATCTGAGCCGTTGGACAGAGCCGCTCTGGAAGCGACGAAGGAAGTGCTGGAGAGGAGGTAACAGTCAATATGAACAAGAGTGTTTCAGTGATTGCTCCGGCATTCAACCACGAAAAATATATTGAGGCATGTCTGTGGTCTATCGCGCAACAGGACTGTAAGGAAATGGAGCTCATCATTTTGGATGACTGTTCAGAGGACAGAACACGTGATGTGATCCGGAGTGTGATTGCGCAGAAACAATTCAGTGAAAGATTCTCCATGGGTGTCAAATTTGTTCCGCACAAGGAAAACAAAGGTGCCCATGATACCATCAACGAGGGCCTGATGATGGCGAAGGGCAATTACCTTGCCGTCATCAATACTGACGATGCCTTTGGAGAGAATCATCTGGAACTGCTTATGGATGCTTGCGAGGAGAATGGCAGCGAGTTCGCCTTTGGTGGAGTCCGGGTTGTAGATGAAAATGATAGGCCGGTTACCAAAGGGTATGGAAAGTCAATCATGAAGTATCAGGATGCAGCCTTGATGTGTCCCACTGTTACTATGGCCCTTACCAGAGGCAATTCCACAATAAGTACGGGAAACATGGTCTTTACCGCAAGACTTTATCAGGAACTCGGAGGGTTCAGAAACTATAAATATGTTCATGACTGGGACTTTGCTCTGCGCGCAGCACTGATCACGGAACCGGTTTTTGTTCCGAATGCCTGTTACGTTTACAGGCTTCACTCCGGAAATACCATCGCCGAACTTGCAAATCGCTCAGAAAATTCTTGTGAAATGGAGGGAAAAAACGAGATGGGTCCAAATCCGCTCATCGAGTTTTTGCAGAAAATTCTCATGGGTCAGTATACCAATGAAAGGATCCCGTCGAGAGAAGTCTGGGAGTATTATTTCAAGTACAAGAAATACTTTGATGATGATTTTGGTGGGCTGTACGCGTGGGCAGAAGCAAAAAGACTGTGCGGGGAGGGTTGATTATCCTGTCCCCAAATTATTTGGTACGACGAGGAGCCTTTTTGACTGTATCCGCGATTATCCGTGCCGGTTTAGTAATCTTCCAAAATGTCGATTCGGAGATTGCGTCTAAGTCGCGACGCGTTGATGCCAACTCCTCTGTTAATGCCTGACATGTTGTCGTTAATTGCTCTGACAACGCCGTCCTTTCGGCCTCTGATTGTTTAAGCTTTGCTTCGATTTCGCCAGCTTCCTTAAGGTAATTGACCGCTTCCTTAAGGTAATTGACCGCTTCCGAATCACATGAAACCAGTTCGCTTGAGAATGAAACTGATTTGTAGATTCCTTTCGGGATGGAAACCTCGATCTGCGGGTCATCAGTGTCAAAAATGAAGGCGTCCTGAAAAGAGGCCGCATTTGTTTGCAGAATATTGGCGCTGACTTTTTCTCCTTTTGCAGTGAACAGGTTCACGGAAATATTCCTCAGAACGCAATAATTATCCATTGGATCGATCCGCAGATTTGTGATCTCACCAAAGTCCGAGAGTGGCACCAAACAGCTGTATTGCCTTTCCAACACAACGTTTCTGTGTACGCTTTTCTCCTCTGTATAATAAGTGTCCTCCGGCTGCTGCACATAGACTGTGAGCTGGGCAAGAGCTTTAGTGTTTTGGGTCAATCGGTCTGTCAGTGAAGCTATGGATTTACGACAGAATGCGAGTAAGGAGTCTGCCTCCCGGCTGCCGGACAAATTACCATATTTGTAGTTTTCTATATATTCGGTGAGCCATCGAAGCATGCCTATCGCGTCTCCGATGCGGCCCATTTTTTTGCAGTAGTTTACAAAGGACAAGTAAAAGCGCGCGTCCCGCCTGATATCAAACTGTACAGTGGCGGAATAACTGGTGCCGCTGTCTGTCACGTGGCGATAGGCGCTCATGGTCTTTTGGATGCAGTGGATCCTGCCGTTCTGCAGCAGAGTGATATTGATGACCCGATCCATGGGGCCCGGAGGATAATGCAAAAGCAACTGATGATCTTCAGGAGACTTCGTAAAAATATCCCGAACCACAAGTGTGCTCAGCTGTCCCGCAAGAATGTCATTGAAAAAGTGCTCCGGAGTAAACTCTTCATCCCGGCACTCCGGATACTGTTCATCGATGGGCGCCCCATCTGCACCCACTACGGTGCAGTTATGGGCTACGGCAATAAAGGCAGGATGTGCTTCGAGATAATCCACCTGCTCCTGGAGTTTGTTTACATCCGTCCAGTAATCATCGCAGTCCAGATAGGCAAGATAACGCCCCCTTATGTAGGGTTTCACTGCCCGCATAATGGTCCGGACGCCTTTGGAGAATTGGTTTTCCTCCTGCAATATCGGACGAATGATTTCAGGATAGTTTTCGGCGTATTCTCTGATGATGTCCGCGCTGCCATCGGGTGATGCATCATCGTGCACTATGACTTCAAAGGGGAAATCTGTCTCCTGTGACAGAATGCCGTCAAGTGCGGTGCGCAGGTATTTCTCGTGGCAGTATGAGATAGCCAAAACCGTGACAAGAGGACCGTCGTGGTCCTCATGCCAATTTTTCATAATTTCTGCCTCTGTCCGTCTGGTCATATCTTACCTTCTCGTCTTTATTTACATTCACAGTTTACCATAGCATAGTGAAAACACATACATATTTCCTGTAATAAAAATTGCGGGGAGTTTTTGGATGGTTTCGGAAAAATCGAGGGGAGTTTTTGGGTGCTTTCGGAAAAATCAAGGGGAGTTTTTGGGTGGTTTCGGAAAAATCGAGGGGAGTTTTTGGGTGGTTTCGGAAAAGTCGAGGGGAGTTTTTTCACGTATGGCTGCGTCGGCTCCAGTGGGTGTAAACATTTCCTTTTGAAAGGCTTATTGACACGGAAACGTTGCCTTTCCATGCTCCGGAAGGGGATTTTACCCTCCAAAATGTAAATAATATTTTCATATTGCTGCATTGACATAAAAAACAGCTAAAACAGTGTCAATGGGTTGAGAATATAATTCCGTT
>CADBRY010000003.1 GCA_902797195.1 uncultured Eubacteriales bacterium | reverse complement strand
TGCATATCTCTGTCATGGATCCTTATGCTGCCCCCGCCCAGTTCCACGCCGTTGAGCACGATGTCATAGGCGTTGGCCTTGCAGCTGTGGGGATCTGTCTTGAGTCGCTCCGCATCTTCCTCCTTTGGAGAGGTGAATGGATGGTGCATGGCAGACCATCTGTCTTCTTTTTCATCGTATTCAAACAGGGGAAAGTCAACCACCCACAGGAACTCAAATCTGTTGTCATCCAGAAGTCCCATTTCACCTGCGATATGCCGTCTCAAAAATCCCAGTGAGTCCCAAACCACCTTATTGCTGTCGCTGACGATCAGTATAAGGTCGTTGTTTTCTGCTTCCATTGCCTTTGCAAAATCCGAAAGCTCCTCAGGGGAGAAGAACTTGTTCACCGATGAAGAAACGCCTTCCTCCGTCACCTTCATCCATACCATTCCTTTGGCGCCGTAGGATTTGACCTGCTCCGTAAGCTTGTCGATCTTTTTCCTGGTGTATTCTGAAGCGCCGCCTTTTATGCATATGCCCCGGACGCTTCCTCCTGCTGCTATAGCATCGGTGAAGACTTTAAATTCGCAGTCTTTGACCAGACCTGTGATGTCCCGAAGTTCAAAACCGAATCTGGTGTCCGGCTTGTCGCTTCCGAAGCGATCCATGGCCTCCTGCCAGCTGATCCTGGGGAAAGGAGTCTTAAGATCCACGCCCTTAAGTTCCTTGAAGACCCGTTTCATGAAGCCTTCCTGGACTTCTATGACATCGTCCACATCCACAAAGGACATCTCCAGGTCGATCTGTGTGAATTCCGGCTGTCTGTCTGCTCTCAGATCCTCGTCTCTGAAACATTTTACTATTTGAAAATACCTGTCAGTACCGCCGACCATCAGCAGCTGCTTGAAGGTCTGGGGCGACTGGGGAAGCGCATAAAAATGTCCCGGGTTGACCCTGCTGGGCACCAGATAGTCCCTTGCGCCTTCCGGTGTGGATTTTATGAGCATGGGAGTCTCGACTTCCGTGAAGCCCTGCTCAGCGAAATAGCTTCTGGCGATGTTTGTAAGATCTGCACGGAATTTCAGGTTGTCCTGCATCTTTTTCTTTCTCAGATCCAGATAGCGATACTTCAGCCTCAGATTGTCGTCCACATTATCATCGTCCTTGATGTATATGGGGGGAGTCTCGGACTGGGAATAGATCACAAGATCCTCAGCTATGATTTCGATATCTCCTGTGGGAAGGTCGGGATTCTTGGACTCCCTCTCGGCTACCTGCCCCTTGACTCCGATCACATACTCGCTCCTAAGGCTGTCTGCCTTTTCGAAAAGTTCCTCGGGAACGGTGTCGTTGAATACCACCTGAGTGATCCCGGTCTTGTCTCTGACATCACAGAATATCAGGCCTCCCAGGTTCCTTCTCTTGGCCACCCATCCGTTCAAGACCACTTCTCTGCCGACATCTTCTTTTCTCAGTTCCCCACACATGTGGGTGCGTTTCATTATAGACATAAAAACCTCCTATTGTCTACGAGACTGCATTGTTTTCTTCCAATTCTG
Source organism: uncultured Eubacteriales bacterium (assembly GCA_902797195.1). Taxonomy (GTDB): domain Bacteria; phylum Bacillota; class Clostridia; order Peptostreptococcales; family Anaerovoracaceae; genus Lentihominibacter. Next base: position 689 of record CADBRY010000003.1, on the reverse strand, counting down.
GCTGTATATCCTTTATCAACTCACAATCGGGATCGTATTTCTTGCCATAATAATATATAGTCAATGTTGTAGCACATATCGCACCAACAAGTATCCCTAAGATCGGTACAATAAGTATTGGAGTTGCTTTTTCTGGTAAAACTCTGGCAATAACGACTCCTATTCCTACTGATACTGTACCAATTGTTGACGTGACTGTTGGTTTTGATACATCCTTTTGTCTTATCATACCTTTTTTTATTTTGTTATTGATTATTTTAAAGGCAACAAATCCCGATAGTGCTATAGATAGCAATAGTATGCATAAAACGAAGGATAGATAATAATATCCCCATTCAATGGAAGATGCTATTAAACTATATGCAACCACTAATCCTCCACCACACATATTTGGGTTATTGCCTTTTTTCCTTTTCTTGCAGCATTTTTGTCTTAGCCTTTGCGTTTCTACAGGCTTCTTTCGCTCGTTGCTTTTTTCTTCTGATGTATTCCTTGGCTTGTCCGCATTTGTTTCGTACGGCTCTTCTGGCGTTCTTTGCACTTCTTCTGACGGCTTTTTTTACACGTGCTTTTGCGCGCTTAACCCTCTTTCTGAACTTTTTAAACTTACGTTTGGCTTTTCTTTTAAGTTTCTTTGCTTTTTTCTTAACTCTCTTTAGGAAGCTGTGTCCTGTGGGGTCGGTGTAGTT
>CADBRY010000002.1 GCA_902797195.1 uncultured Eubacteriales bacterium | reverse complement strand
TTTGCAACCAGCCCCGGCCCATACCTGAAGTCGGCAATGATATACACATCCACGCCTTCCTCATTTTCCCCACGGTGCTTGTCAACAAACACCCTGACTATATTGCAAAGGTCTCCCAGCTCCCGCCTGGCGCAATCGGCGATATCAGAGATGACCTTCTCCGATATCTTATACTCACCCAGATAGCTGTATGTGGGACGCACCACGGATTTTTCCGAGGGCGGCTCCTTCCATGGAGTGAAATCCTTAAGGATGCGAAGAGGCGACATGAAGTAGCCTGAGAATTGCCTTTTCAGTTCGAATGTTGGCGCGGGGATTACATGCTGACCCTGATCGTGACGGGTCTTGCTGGCGATCTCCCTTTCCGCTTCCGTGGTGATCTCCTCGATATATATTCTTTCGTCGATTCCGTGAAGACCAAGGCGGGCGCTTATCCTGTCCACCATTTTGTCGGAAGTCCCGATAACGAGCAAAGACTCGGGATCGCATTTTGCGATGGCATCGCTCACGCTTTTCATATGGCTTTCTTCGTAGAAGAGGGCCGTTTTCACCGCGGCTATCTTCGTGGGCTGACGCTTTGCCGATATGCCGGCGATGACCTGGTTTTTGTATATAAAAAGTCCATCATCGATTATGCTGACGATGTCTCTGTCCCTGCAAAGATTTACAGCCTGGAAACTTTTTCCAGTACCGCTTTTTCCTACCAAAGCGTATATTTTCATACCGTTTCTATAGTACACGGGATTCCCGCATCTTTTTTTCTAACTTGATTATTAAAAGTCCTTTTGCTATAATCTCCATGAAAAGATGTAACAATAAAGGAGGTATTACTATGGCTTATGTAATCAGCGACGAATGCATCAACTGTGGAGCTTGCGTAGACGAGTGCCCGGTAGAGGCTATCAGCGAAGGGGAAGACAAGCACGTTATCGATGCAGAAGCATGCATCGACTGCGGAGCATGTGCTGGCGTATGTCCCACAGATGCACCGAAGGAAGGCTAAACCCAAATTCGATCATCGAATCAATAACCGTTTCATAATGAAACGGTTATTTTTTTCTGCTCTTTTTTTCGGTGCCTTCGTCATTCTTGTTCATATGATAAACAAGGGAGTGAAGGCTTTCGCTGATATGTACGTTTTCCACCGCAACGTGTGCGGGAGTCTCGATGTCCACCGGGGCGAAGTTCCAAAGCCCGCGCACTCCGGCAAAGCTCAGTTTGTCCGCCACCTCCTGTGCAGCATCTCTCGTTGTACAGATAACTCCGATATCTATCTTCTCGTTTTCAACGTATTCAACGATGTTGTCGTAGTCCATGACTTCAACGCCGTTGATGTTCTTTCCTATTATATTCTTGTCGATCTCAAATATCCCCTTCACCACAAATCCGGATTTGTAGTAATAGGTATAGTTTACGATGGCCTGGCCCAGGCGTCCCGCACCGACCACCACCAGCTTGTATTCCTTATCCAGGCCCAGTATGGCGCTGATCTCGTTGTAGAGACCCTCAACGCTGTAGCCGTACCCCTGCTGTCCAAAACCTCCAAAGTTGTTCAGGTCCTGTCTGATCTGGGATGCGGTGTAGCCTGTAAGGTGGCTGAACTCATTGGATGAGATCTTGTCCACGCCCTTCTTGCGAAGCTCGTTCAGATATCTTCTGTATCTGGGCAGTCTCTTGATGACCGCGTTTGAAATCTTTGTCTGTTTTCTCATTATTCCACCTGCCCGTTAACATATTCCACAAGGTCTCTCACGGTGCGGAACTTCTCCGCATCGTCATCGGGAATAGCAAGGTCATATTCTTCCTCAACGGCCATTATGATCTCAACGGCATCCAAAGAGTCCGCCGCAAGATCGGCCATAAGGTTGGAATCTATATCGATAATGCTGCTATCCACGTTAAGTTGTTCTGCGATTATTTCCTTTATTTTTTCGAGTACCATCACGTCCTCCTCTTAAACTGATAGCCCTCATTATATACAATCTAGTCCTGTAATTCAAGCCAGCTTTCATAGCGCTCATCCAGCGTGGTTTTGAGCTCCTCAAGGCGGGCCGAATACTCCCCAAGCTTCACGTGATCCGTCATTATTTCAGGCTCCGCGATCATGCCTTCCACCTGCTCTATTTCCTCTTCCAGGCGGGCTATTTCCTCCTCCAGAGCCTCCCGCTGCCTCTTCAGCCTGCGCTCGTTAGCCTCTTTTTCCTTTTGGAGTTTTCGTCTTTCGGCGGAGCTCATTTCCTGTTCCTGCAAAGGCAACGGATCTGAGCCGGCGCCACCCGCCTCGCCGGTCCCGCTTTTTGGACCAACCGTTCGGCCCATCTCCTGTAAGTAGGCCCGGCCCGAGGATATCATCTCCTGCTTCTTTTCCATGTAGTAGTCGTACTTTCCAAGGAAGTTCACAAGGCCCGTCTTAGTAAGTTCCATTATCCTTGTGGGGATCCTGTTGAGAAAATATCTGTCGTGGGAAACTATGATACATGTTCCGGGGAATTCAAGAAGAGCTTCTTCAAAGATCTCCTTTGATTCCACGTCAAGGTGGTTTGTGGGCTCGTCCATGATAAGAAGATTTGCTCCCGACATCATAAGCTTCAAAAGAGCAAGCCTCGCCCTTTCCCCTCCGGAAAGGTCTCCCACTTTCAAAAATACCTGCTCGCCTCTGAACAGAAATCTACCCAGTATGTTCCTGAGTTCTCCTTCTGAGTATAAATGATAGGCTTCCTGCAGTTCTTCTATGACGGTGTTTTCGCTGTCGAGTTCCTGCTGGCTCTGATCGTAGTATCCGATCTGGACGTTGTGACCGAGGCGGATCTTTCCTTCTCCTGTCCCTATTTCTCCAACCAGCTGGCGCAAAAGAGTCGTCTTGCCGGTGCCGTTGTCACCAACTATGCAAACCCTCTCACCCCGCTTTATATCCATGGAAAGGCCGCTGAAAAGTTCTCTTCGTTCTTTGCCGTATCCAAATCCCGCCGCCAGGTCGCGCACCGCAAGCACATCGGATCCGCTCCTGTAATTCTGGTGGAAGGTGATCTTCATTTTGCCGCCTTCTCCTTCAGGCCTGTCGATCCTCTCCATGGCATCCAGCATCTTTTCTCGAGACTGGGCCCGCTTGGCAAGCTTCTCAGTTCCCCGCTGTTTGAATCTGCGGATCATATCTTCCTGACGGGCTATCTCCTTCTGCTGTTTTTCGTAGGCCCGAAGCTGAGACTGCCTGCGCTCCTTTCGCTGGGCCGCATAGCTTTTATAATTGCCTTCATATATATTCAGCCTGTGGTTTTCCACCTCGAATATCCTGGTGACCGTCTGGTCGAGAAAATATCTGTCGTGGGACACCAGCACTATGGTTCCTCTGTATCCTTTAAGATACTGCTCCAGCCATTTCAAAGTGCCGATGTCAAGGTGGTTTGTAGGCTCGTCAAGAAATAGAATATCGGGTTTTTCCAGAAGGAGCAGAGCAAGTGCAAGTCTGGTCTTCTCCCCTCCCGAAAGGGACGATATCTTCTTTTCATACATGTCCTCACCAAAGGCCATGCTTGTGAGTATCCCTTTGATCTCGCTTTCATAGGAATAGCCGCCCATCCACTGATACCTGTCGTGTATCCTGTGGTAGTTCTCCAGATGTTTTTCGCTGTTTTCAGTATCCTCCGAAGCCTTCTTCAGAAGCTCTTCCATATCCTTTTCCATCTGAGGAAAATGGCTGAATATGTTTCTCACCTGGCTGATGACAGTATTATCCGATTCAAGACCTGCGTCCTGTTTCAGGTATCCCAGCTTTTTGTCCGCCGCTATGAAGCAGTCTCCATCATCGGATGGCAGCCGGCCTGCCAGCACATTAAGAAGGGTTGTCTTTCCTGCACCGTTCACTCCTATTATGCCAACTCTGTCACCCTGATTCACATGAAAAGAGACCCCTTCCAGGATCACTTCCGTTCCATATGCTTTTGTAAGGTTTCTTGCTGAAATATCTATCATATGCTCAGTGCTCCAAAAAAGCTTTGCCCTTGCAGGGGAAGGCTCCCTATCCTACAGAGGAAGGCTCGCTATTGCGTCAAGATCCAGGCCGCTGACCAGACCCTCTTTGAACCTGTAATATGCGGCGCATCCTATCATGGCGGCGTTGTCCGTGCAAAGCACGGGAGGCGGGCAGTAGAGCTTCAATCCGTTTTTGGCGCACTCCTCTTCAAGCATCGCGCGAAGCCTGCTGTTTGAAGCAACTCCTCCTGCAACTGCGATTCCTTTTTCTCCCCGGCGCAGAGCCGCATCCATGGTTTTGTTCACCACCACT
>CADBRY010000001.1 GCA_902797195.1 uncultured Eubacteriales bacterium | reverse complement strand
GTAATATAGAACACCCCGATAACCCTTATGAATACGTTGCGCCCTGATTTCACTATCGGATAGCAGCATCCCACATACAAAAGACCGCCTATCCCATATATCGGAAGCCATGGCCCAAACAGCAATCCCCTATTCGAAAAACCCCAGTGGTAGACGGCGACCTCAAGTACAGTTTCATATAACCACCCAAGTATACACATGATAAAGAAGAGCAGCCACAAGGTCTCCAGCATATGCACTTTACTATCATACGAATTACTTCTGATGTTCATTGATCTTCCTGATCCTCACTTCAAAATATAAGCTCAATTGTTTACGTCGTGATGTATCGTAGGTCCACCCCTTTTCATTGCCTTGAATGTATATCCTTCTTCCTTTGCCCATTCGATTATCTCAGGAAGAGCCTTTGCTGTAGTTTTCTTCATATTCGAATCATGCATAAGTACTATGTTGTATCCGTTCTCGGAGCAGTTGTTCTTAACAGCATTTACAATTGCGTCCTTATCGATGTTGTTTCCGGACGCATCAGTTGAATCCACGTTCCAGTCCGAATAATAGTAGCCCTCTTCCTGTACTATATCTACGAGCTCCGTCATTATCCCCTTTTTCACCGATACGCTCACAGTGTTTGAGCTACCTCCCGGAAAACGTATGACGAACGGTTCATAGTCAAGATCCTTCTTTATCTTCTGATCAAGTTTCGTGACGTTTTCCATAAAGCCGGGGACAGACTTATATATCTCGCCATAGTCATGGGAGTAACCATGGATCCCAATGGTATGACCCTGACTGATCGCTTTTTTCAGAAGACTGATATTCTCTTCGCTGTCTCCGTAGTCGAGAATAAAGAACGTCGCCGGGACATCGTATTCTTTTAGTACATCCAGAACCCTAGGTGTCACTGCACTGCTTGGCCCATCATCAAATGTAAGGTATATGACCTTTTCTTCATCACTGCCTGATCCGCTTTCAACATTCACTGTCCGCTCATGTGTTGCCTCATTTCCGTAGGAATCGACTGCATGATATGAGATCGTGTACTTGCCGGGATTATAGGTGTCCACGATCCCTTTTGTGGTCGCCTTCTGTGTTATGTCTCCGTCCGAATCATCAACTACGGTGTATCCCGGATCCTTGAAACTGCTGTATTGTTCTACTTTGATCTCATCCCCGCCCTGCAGTTTGATCTCGGGAGGCTCTTTATCTACAACAGTCACTTTACGAACTGCCTTCGCTGACTTTTTAAGAAAACTTACGGAATAGGTCACTTCGTACTCGCCCACTTTTTTATCGTCCACGTCAGACTCTGTTTTTACACGGGAAGAGATATCCCAAAATGCATATTTCGCAATGCAGCCCGGCTCTTTATATCCTTCTGCCATGCTCACTTCCATGGATGGATCCCCGTTGAGCTTTATCGTTGGTGTAAGCAAAAAGGCAACTACTCCAACAACTATGATTATTATCGATACTATGATTCCTATGATCTTCATCTGCTACATCTGCTCCTGTCTTCGATCAGTAGTATCCCATATCCATGTCATCTTCCAGCGGCTCTGCGATTATCTGAACTTCATCGGTTTCTTTAAGGCCCTTCTTTATCTCTACATAATCGTCATTTTCTATTCCTTTTTCCACTTCAACGGTTTTGGAGCTTTCGCCCTGCTTTACCGTGACATAACTTTTGTTACCATCCTCTGTGATGGCAGAAGGAGACACGCATAGAGCATTCCTGGATTTCTCCAGAACGATCTTTGCCTTTCCGTTCATTCCGAGCTTTACCTGTCCGTCATTATCGAAGGTGACCTCGACTTTAAATGTCGAAGTTCCACCTGAATAGTTTCCCACATCGCTTATAAAGGATACTTCACCATCGTATGTCTTGTTCACCGCCTTTATCTTGATTTTCGCCGAATCGCCTTTTTTTATCAGTCGTACTTCATCCTCGTTCACCTCCAGCGAGATCTTCAGAGCATCCGTTCCGGACAGCTCTACATAATGGTCGTTGGTAAGTGTTTTATCGGGATCGGGAAGGCTCCACTTCTTTACGACACAGTTATACGGTGCATCCATGGTATGCCCGTTCGTGTATTCCAGGATTATATCGCCCTCTTCGACAGCCTCGCCTTCGACTACATCGATCTTTTTAAGCTTATATGACGTCCTTGGCGTCTTCTTCTCATCGAGAGTGCTGAGAACTTCGCCTTTGGACGAAACTGCCCGCTCTATATCCTGTTTTTCTACAGGCACATAGCTGATATCCTCAGGAGTCTCCGGCTTGTGCAGGATTGTCTTTGCACCAAAACCCGCTCCGGCCAACACTGCAAAGGCAATGATCCCTATGATCACCTTTTTCTTTTTTGTCAGCCTGTTCTTTTTCCCTGCTGCTGTCTTTGGCTTGAATCCCTTCATTTTTACTTCCCTCTAATTCTGACGAATATATATCCTGTAGACCCTCACATCTCCATTTGAAGCCTTGACACTCACTGATATCTTGCTCATATCCGAGGATAGATTATCGTTTCCGACGATATCCACTCTTGCATCCTTATCACAGGGCTCTGCGTATACATTCAGGCTGTCAACAGACTCCTTCATATCAACAAAGTATGTGTTTTTGGTTTTGTTGAATGGCTTTGTGAATTCGTATCCCTCAACCTGCAGGGTCTTCAGGTAATTGTCCGAGGAACCCTTATATACCAGTTTGGGATCGGCTTCTTCCTCCGCATCTGCTCCGCCTCCTGCAGAGGGCATCTCTATCTTTTCCGTAGGTTTTGTGGTTGGCGCTGTCGGCTTGGTGGGAGATGCAGTCGGCTCTGTCGGCTTTGTCGGCTCCGTTGGATCCGTAGGCTCTGTCGGATCCTGCTTCTTCGGCATCACATCAAAAGAGAATTCCTCTTCCGTCACCTTCATCTGTCCGGTGATCTTCACCGTCACCTTGAAGGTCGTCTGCTCCTCTATAGCCTCATCCGGAATCAGGGTGAAGTTGAGCGCCCTGATATCCCTCAGGTCAGCAGAGGAGACAGTGTACGTGTTGGTCGCAGGATTCTCAGCGATATTGACATTCTCCCTGACCCCTATCCTGACTACAGGCTCCGGCGGATCGATGTTTACAGACATAACATAGTCGCCGTATTCTTCCTTGGTCACCTTCTCAAGATCCACCCTGAAACCAAGTTCCCCTCCGGCCTCGACCCTGTTTTCTATGCTTATAAGATAGCCATCCTGAGCGAAAACCCCGGCGACAGACAACATAAGGATCAGGCAGGCTATAATGATCATTATCTTTCTTTTCATAAGCAGCTCCATTCCGCCGAATCAGCCGGCAGCAACAGCAATTTACGATCACTCATATCTCAATGCATCGACAGGCTTCATTTTAGCCGCCCTTGATGCAGGAAGTATCCCAAATACGAGCCCTACTGAAACACTGACCGCAAAGGATATCATCATCATTCCGATGCTCGGTGAAAAGGCAGTTCCAAACAGACTGATGATCTTTCCTATCCCTATTCCCAAAGCGATCCCCATAAGCCCGCCAAGAACGCTCAGTACCGTCGACTCCATCAAAAACTGGATCAGTATGTCTTTTTTCTTTGCCCCCAGGGATTTTCTGATGCCTATTTCCCTGGTCCTCTCTGTCACGGATACAAGCATTACATTCATGACTCCGATACCGCCAACCAGAAGCGATATGGATGCAATTCCGCCTAATAGAAGTGACAGCGTTCTGTTCGCCTCCTCCATGGACTTCAGCATCTGTTTTTGGGAATACACATCCATGTAATCGGATTCTATTTTCTTCTTGTCCTTAAAATACGCCTTTGCTTCAGCCGTTGCCGTATCGACATCCTCTTCGCTTACGGCCTTCAGGTATATCTCCGTGATGCTCACATCTGCGCCGAGATACTGAGCCGTTGATATGGGCATGAGAACGGTCTTGTCCGTATTGTTGCCCATGGATGATCCGGTACTTTTCAGGACCCCGACTACTGTGTAGTCGTCACCGTCGATCTTAAGAGTGTCCCCGCAGGGGTTCTTGTTCTTCCAAAGCTTCTTTGCAATGTCGTTTCCGATGACAACCGCCTTGATGCTGTTTTCTATGTCCACGGGAGAAAGGTTTCTCCCCTTTTCCACCTCAGCGCCTATCATCCCGGCGTATGCAGCACCGCACCCCACAAGAGAGGAGCCTTTGACTTTGTTTCCGCCTTTGCTCACCGTTGCTTCAAGCATGGAATATGGCGAAGCATTTTCAATCAGATCAAGCTTTCTCAGCTCATCAAGCTCAGTGTAAGACATCCCCTTCTCGCTGTCGTAGATGCTTACGGTTATCACATCCGCCCCCATGGATGAAAAGTCATCCATGATACTGCTGGTCGCCCCGTTGGCAAGTCCCACAAGAAGTATCACCGACGAGATCCCGATAACCAGTCCCAGCATGGTGAGCCCTGATCTTAGTCTGTTCCCTTTGATATTTTTTAGGGCGAGTCTGACTGTCATGGATACGTTCATGATTGGCCTTCTTCTTTCAAAACTCCATCCTCTATCCTGACGACCCTCTCGGCCTGTTCGGCAACGTGGGCGTCGTGAGTGATGATCACTATGGTCTGTCCGTTTTCATTCAGTTCTTTGAGCAGTGCCATGATCTCTCTTCCGGTAGTCTGATCCAAAGCTCCCGTGGGCTCATCCGCCAGTATCAGTTCAGGCTCGCCGACAAGCGCCCTTGCGATAGCCACTCTCTGCTGCTGGCCCCCTGATAGCTGCTTTGGCAGATGGTCGATCCTCTCGCCAAGTTTCAGCCTCTCAAGCATATCAAGCGCCCTTCTCTTTGCTTCCTTTTCTCCTATGTTTCTATACAGCAGCGGAACCATGACGTTCTCAAGAGCTGTCAGCTTCTGAAGGAGGTAAAAGCTCTGAAATACGAACCCGATCTTCTGGTTTCGTATGACAGCCTGTTCATCATCGCTTAACATGGTCACATCCATGCCATCGAATGTGTAGACCCCCTCATCTGCCCTGTCGAGGAGTCCGATTATATTCATAAGAGTCGACTTGCCGGATCCTGACGGCCCTATGATTGCCATCATATCTCCGCTTTTGATATACAGATTTGCATTATTGACAGCAGTGATGGTTTCATCGCCCAATGTGAATGTCTTATATAAAGAATCCAAATGTATCATTTTCTGTTTCCTGTCTTCTGTCCGTTTTGTATTCCGTTTGCCGGGACTCTCACTTTATCTCCGGCTTTAATACCGTTTATTATCTCTACATTCATAGGATCGCTCTGTCCTGTTTTGACCAGGGTCTTCTCTGTTGTTTTTCCCTTTTCGAGATCAACATATGGCCTGTTGTCATCGTCATACATCACGGCTTCCACGGGCACCGCCAGCACATTATCCCTGTCCGACAGCCTTATTATGCAGTTGGCGCTCATGCCGGGTCTGACTTCTCCATCGTTTTCAAAGGCAATGTTTACTGCATAATATGCCCCGCCTCCGCTCTCCTCATCGCTTTCTTCTGTATCCGAGCCACCATCTTCATCATCTGTATCCGTCTCATCTGCTGCTGTCTCTTCGCCTATTCCGCTTGCGTCATTTTCGGCATCAGATCTGGCGCCACTTTCTTCTGATTCTTCTGAGCCTGATGATGTGGTCTCTGAGGCTCCATCTCCACTATCACTACCCTGATTGGAGATCAGCCTTGATGAGATGCTCTCCATGTTTAGTATCTTTCCCTCAAACTGTTTATGGGTCTTAGCGTTGACAACGATGATCACCTTGTTTCCCTTTTCGATCTTATTGATCTTATCTTCAGGGATAGACACTTTCAGGTACAGATCCTCCGTGCTCCTGAATTCTATGCTGTGATCCTCCGTAACGGCCTCGCCGCTTTTGGGGGTTTTGATCCTTTTGATGATCCCGTCTGTCGGAGCCTCTGTGTGGGTCCCATCAGTGTAATAGATGATGGGCTGCCCTTCTCTGACTATTTCATCAACTTCCGCATTCATTCCTTTGAAGGTCTTTCCCTTCTTGAAACTGACCGTTTCCTGCTCGCCCAATGTCACCTGCCCTGCAGCCGTCAGCATCTCTTCCATGTGGACGCCTTTCGCTGTTTTGGTCACGAATTCTTCCGTATTATCCCTTTTGACTGACGGGCCGAGCAGTAGAAAGGCAACCAACGCTGCAATGATAGCAGCTAATATCGCCCCTGTAATTGCGGCAGTTTTCTTATGCTGTGTTATGATTTCTCTTATCCCTTGTCTTTGCATTCCGGAAAGATCCATTCAGATCGATATCCTTTCATTTAATACTTTCGAGGACGAACTGTTCTTTATGCCGAATACTCTGTTACGAATCACATTTACACAAATACAGAGTCCTTGTATCGGAATCATAGATGCCAAAATCGAAATTGTATGAATACCGCTCCAGGAGCTCTGGACCTGCATTATGATTCTTTACTCCATCATATCTGTCCGTAAAACTGTAGTATCCATTTTTTATATCCGGAAGACTGAGCGTATAGGAACAGACTTCATAAATAAGGGTATGCAGGGTCTTATTCAAAGGAAGAGGGCTCCAGTTCTCATCTTCATCTGCCTGATCCGAAAAAGAGTCATCCGAAAACTCTACCTTAATCACTGTTTCCCCGTCTCCGTGAAACCCTCCATGGGTCTCCTCTATTACTGTAAACGATTCTGCATCCTTCAGATCCAGCCCCCACTCCTTTGAGACCTTTGACACATCATCCTCCTCCATGCACCCCGTAAGGTTTATGGCGATGATCATGAGAAATGCCAGTATTGAAATGTTCCTTCGTATTATCCTCATATCCATCCGCATCCGTCCTGTCATTAGCTTACTGATTCCATCTGTAAGTTATCTCTTTACTGATGTTTATAAAGATCTGTCCCTTTATGAAATATGGCTCTTTGGCAAGGTGTATTTCACATGTGTACATGACCTCTTTATAACCATAATACTCATATAGAAACTCAAGTTCCCACTCTCCGATGTTGATCATATCGACCATGTATTCCAGTGAATGTTCCTCAACCCTCAGCTTATTATCCTTTTCGTCAATCACTTGGATCATTCCACCATAGCTTGGATTTATTTCAAGTTCCACTGTTGCATTGCCTGTTTTAGTCCACATCCCTTTTCCGTTATCATGCAGTATCCCCTCCGGGAAAAAGAAAACAAGCGTTTTATCTTCCAGCTCTGCAGAAGCTGCCCTGCAGTCATGCAGGTTGAATTCTTCGCGGCTTAGACTCATAACTCTTTCTTTCATCGGTCTTTCCTCCCGAAGTCCTCTCTTTGATATACGACTTATTCTTTTGGTGATGCACTCGTATCAACCTATCCCCTTGCCTTTATGGGGAAGAAGTGCGCACGGATACAGTTGAGATAAATGTACATCACCAAAACAACAAACCCCATCATGGGCTTATATAGCCTCTTGGCCCTGTCTTATGTTTCTAATGGTACATGACAGCCTCTAAGATTTCTGTTAAGATGTCTCAATACCGGTGCGATTAACATAAATCTTATTTCTCTCGTTTATACTTGATGTAGTAAGTTTTCACATACGAGTGCGAAAGGTAATGCTATGAAACTGTTATTGATTGAAGATGAAATAGAACTTTGCGAAATGATCGCACGCAGCCTCAAATTTTCAGGATTCGAGGTGGATGTATGTCATGCCGGCACCTGCGCCAGCGAACTGATCTCATCGGAAGAGTACGATCTGATCATTCTTGATCTTAATCTGCCGGAAAAAGACGGCATGGCTATCCTTCGTGAGCTCAGATCCGTC